>JAVCCE010000057.1 GCA_030765645.1 Candidatus Hinthialibacter antarcticus
ATTACTTTATGATAGATGGGGGCTGGGCCGCTTGGTCGTCCCGGCCCCCGTTTGGTTTACCGCCGCTGGCCTCAATGTTCGACCCTCCGAATTAGAAAGGACGCACAATGGAAACCGTTTCCTGCCCCATTTGCCATAGCGAAAGTTCTCACTCATTCTGGTTTTGGGAGAACGAAGACGTCTTGATGCGTGAATGGGCTCCTGATTGCCGCCTGCATTTCTCCATCTGCCGTCATTGCGCTGCGATTTTTCAAAACCCGCCTGCGCCCTTAGGTGAAGATTCGTTTGCGATGGACTCCATCATGGATACAAACGCGGAACAGTCTGTTCAGGCGAATGAAGCGCTGGATTGGCTCAGTCAATTTTCCGGGCGGGGACAAGAACCGTTTCGGGCATTAGAACTCTATACGAAATCCTCAAAATTAGAGGAAGCGCTCAAGGCCAAAAACTGCGATGTGACTGCGGTTTCCGCCAAAGAGTTTCTTGAAAAGGATTTTAGCCAAAATGAACCCTACGACATCGTCTTTTGTTTTGAGGTTTTGAACGAAACCAGCGATCCAAACGGGATCGTTCAAAAGGCCCATTCGGTTTTGAAAGACGATGGCGGATTGTATGTGGATGTGGTTAACCCTCTGGTGTTGCCCCGCGCCAACCAAATGTGTTTCACCGGCAGCCAACGAACGTTGTTGACGTTTCCAACGCTCATGTATCTCACCTACAAAAATGGCTTCCGCAATATGATCGGGGAAGTCACTGGCAGCGCCCGTAGTTATATGAAGAAAATTGATGTTCCTGACACGGTTTCGCTAAGCGAAGTGTCATCGAAAGATTATTGGTCGTATGTGACCTACCGCTGTGAGCGGAATTACTGGTTCTCATGGGTGCTGCGTTTTTTAGTCAATTTTATGAAATCGCGCCAAGTAGACGCCAACGCGTTAGATACGGCTCGCAACCAGTTGCGCCATGACCCGCAACATATGCAGATTGTCCGTGAGGCCTGCGGCGTGATGTTGCTCTTTGCGCAAGAAGTCCAAACTTTACAGCAATCGCTGTCCGGCGACTGGCACCAAACCATGGCGCGCATCTTCACAATATTGAAAGATGACTTGGTTCTATTCGACCTGCTGCAATTGGAACCGATGGAAAACATGGGCCTTTTGGCGCCAATGAACCGGTTTTATCTGAATGAAAAAATGATTTATGTTTCAGAAGCGGAGTACTTCAAGAAATACTTCACACAAGAAGACGCCGAGCATTTGTGTAAGAATATCTTTAAATCGAGCCAAACCGTGGTTGGCCATCTCAGTTCGTTCTTATAAGAGGCTGCCCGGGCGGGATATACCCCAAAATCAACTTTTTTAAATGAGTTAGAGCGCAAAGACGCGGCAGATTTTGCCGCGTCTTTCATTTTGAGAGAAAAAATTTCCGCCTTTTGCTCAAGGTTTTTTGTAAAGGCGACGATATCTGAAAGCAGCAGTATTACCCAAATTCTAAAAATAAGGTTGCTTTAACGACCATAAGTTTAATATTTGAAAGGAGTACCGGTAGGTCGAGTTCTTACATAGCCCATTCGCGCCGCATGGCGCCCTAGGTTGACGCCCTAGAGATTATGGGATGAATGTTTTGATGGAAATCGGGGCCTTGCCCCACCAGCCGAAACTCTTTTAGCCAGACGATGGTTTCGACGCTTCGCACCCGGCGGAACCAGAAGCGGCTAAAAGACGGCAACCAAACTCTAAAAACCAAAACTTCGTGGTCCGCTTCGCACCCGAGACCACGCCTTTCGGCAAGGATGCCTTAAGGAAAGTTCATGGAGGAAGAAAAGAATGACTATTTCCAGAATCGTTAACAATGTAGCATCCGTCAATGCAAACCGAAATTTGGACAACTCCCAACGGGCGCTGTCTAAATCAATTGAACGCTTGTCATCAGGTTTACGCATCAACCGCGCCGGCGACGACGCAGCGGGTTTGACCGTTGCCAACCGTTTACGTACGCAAGTTCAAGGTTTGAACCAGGCGGTTACCAACGCTTCGCAGGGCATCAACTTGATCGCCACCGCAGAAGGCGCGTTGGAAGAAACCACAACACGCTTGAATCGTATCCGTCAGTTGGCCGTTCAGTCGGCGAACACGGCGGTTAACGATCTCGGCGCCCGTCGCGCTTTGCAGGACGAAGTCTTCCAGAGCATCGACGAAGTTACCCGTATTGCGAACACCACCCAATTCTCAAGCAACTTCTTGTTGAATGGCGACTTCTCCATTCAATCTGAAACGATTGATGGTCAGGAAGACATTGGTCTGAGCGTCGATGCGTCTCCCGTTGCTTCGACTTTAGGTAGCGGCAAATCGTTTTTGAACATTATTAAAACAATTGACGGATCCTCGCAGATTATCGCGGGCGACAAAAAAGGCGAAACGCAGGTATTGAACACAGGCATCACCAACCAAACTGACTTCGCCGTTAGTATGGCGTTCTTCTCAGAAGGCAACTTGGGCGTGGGTTCAGCGGTTGGTTCGTCTACGGGCATAAACGCCACGACGGATGTCATGGTTCACACTGGCGGCGGCGCCGCGAGTAAGTTCTTTAACGGCGTTTCAATTTCCCGTACTGACGTGTTTGTTTACAGCGGCGTGTTGTCAGACGGCGTAACCCAATTCAACGGTTCTATTAGCGCGACGCACGTTGGCGCTGCTATTACCTTCGCTGGCTTTACTTCATCGATCAATTCATCCATTAACGCTGCTGAAGCCGCCTTGTTTGGCGACTCTGCGTCTGTTCCTGATGAGTATCGCACCTTGGCGACTGCTGAAGTTGGGGCCGCGGGTCGAAATGCAAGCAATGCTGGTCGTATTCGCTTAAGCAGTGAAAACGGCGAATTGATTAACCAAGCCAGTTTGAATATCACATTGGTCAGTTCCGTTGGTACAATCAATACGTCAGCCAACGGCGTAACCCGTTCTGGCGAAATCGGTACTGACTCTGCATTGGCTGGACAAGGCCAGGTCGGCAACTCGATTACTGCGATCACTGGTTCAACCTTCGGCGCAGGGCAATTTGATATTCAAGTCGAAGACGTCCAGGCGGCGCAACAGCGTAAAGTTGAAAGCACTGTTACCTTCCGTGATGGTAACGGCGCGATTCTTAATCGTACCGTTTCGTTGGACGGCGCCGGTTCAGGCCGTACGCTGGAATTAAACGGTTCATTCGTTAACGGTGTTTACACAGGCGGTACCACGTTGGCTAGCGGCGACACCGTTACGTTGACCGGAAGCAACTCGGATGGAACCACCTTCCAGAGCTCCTTTACGTTTAACACCGTTCCGGGCGCTGGTGACTTTGACGCCAGTTTCAATGACTTCACCTTCTCCAGCATCTCCGGTCTTGTGAGCGAAATGAACTTCCGCACCAGTAATTATGGCGCGGCGGGTACATTGGGCGCTTCTACTCTGACTGGCGGCTTAGAGAACGGTAACCAAACACGCTTTGAGGATGCGCTCTTTACCTTTACAGCCAATGGCTCAATGCAATTGGTTGATGATACTGGTAAGGACGATTCAGAAACCGCCTTTACCCTGACCTTTGATTTCCAACAGAAAATTGATGGTGCAGGTGTTGTAACTCGTAACCAAAGCACGGTTCAGGATGACGCCCTTCTACAACAAGAAGGCTTCTTTGAATCGGCTGCGTTCCGTGTCGACGGCGGCGACGCCGTACGCGCCAAGGCGGGCGACGTAATCACACTGGCGGCGGCGGAAGCGACGGTTGAAGGCGTTCCGCAAGAGCAACTCACATTCCGCGTCGGCAGCGGCTTCTCAGCCGGCGTCGATAAGTTAGAAACGTCGCAAGACCAGTTTGTTGGTAAGTTGAACGGTGGTTCTGAAGTTACGTTCACTAACGGCGACCAGGACGTTGTCTTTATCGACGGTAACAGCGGCGGCACGCGAGGCGTGGCCAAGTTTGTGACGGTTGACTTCGATAACGTGGTTGACGTTACCCAACGGGCTGATGGTTTGCCTGATGCGGGCCGTACGGTCATCATCTCGACTGTCAACAGTTCGCTGAACTTCCAGGTCGGCGCGAATGCAGGCCAGGCGTTCAGGGCCAGTATCGGTGACTTGCGCTCTGAAAACCTCGGCTTCGGCCAGGGCAGCGGGCGTACGGTTTCTGATATTGATATCACCACCATCGACGGCGCGAATGAAGCCATCCGAATCGTGGACGAAGCGTTAGGGCAGGTCAACAAGACCCGTTCAATCCTCGGTGCGGCAACCAACCGTCTCGAAGCAACGATCTCAAACTTGAGCGTCAGTGCTGAAAACTTGACGGCGGCTGAATCGCGAATCCGTGATGCAGATATTGCCCGTGAATCCAGTGACTTTACCAAGAACCAGGTGCTCTTACAGGCAGGCGTATCGATTTTGGCCCAGGCCAACTTCCAAAGCCAGTCGTTCTTGGGACTTATCGGGTAATCGGTCACTTCGATCACTTAATGCGAACAAGTATGGGGAGCGGAGCGAACGCTTCGCTCCCCGGTTTCGCTTCCGAAGGCGCATTGGCCGCATGACGGTAGTTCGCAACGCAGGAGACGACCATGAACGTGGAACCCATAAAACCCAATCTCGACCACGTTTTTACGCTGTCCGCCTTACACGAAGAGCCGCTTCACTCGTCGCGCTTTTCACTGGAAACACCCACCGTTGAGAAAAGCGAACCCGCTGCGGAACCTGCCGACAAGCCGGTGAACCGCATCGAAGCAGCCAGTGGATTGGCTGACCACCGGGTCAATTTCCGGTTTGACGAAGGGTCAGGACGCACCATCATTCGCGTGGTTGATTCAAAAACCCATGAAGTGCTGCAAGAGTTTCCCCGCAACCAAATTCTCGAAATTACCGAGAGAATGAAGTCAATCATGGGCGTATTTTTTGATCGCGAAGTCTAAGGGCTCCCCCTTTCTTGCATCGAGAAGAGAGGGGGAAGGCTTAGCAGTATTCCCTCCCATTCCATTTTTGGTCTTTCCTTTGCATTTAATCTAGTCACGAACATTCGCTTGAACGGAACTGGTTTGATGTAACCTGTTCGTTTTTATTCACTTAATCATTTTGATTGATTTGGTGGATAAAATCGACAATTCAGTGAAGTAGGTAAAAAGTGCCTGTTCGTAGAAAGTGCAACGAGAATCATGAAGCAAACTCTCAACTTTTTAGGGTTTTCGCCGATACTAAAACAAGAAGAAGTAATTCTCTTGTTTCAATTTGTATTATTTTATTACGGTTGCATAGGTTTTTTGGGCGAAAGAGGTAACCAGCGATGAGCAATTTCGCGATTGAGGGTCTTATATCCGGTTTTGACACAACCGCGTTGATCGACGCCATTCTCGACATTCAGGTTCGAGGGCCGATCTCACAAATCGAAAGACGCGTAGAAGGCGAGCAGCAGAAATTAGGCTCGTTTCAAACGTTGAATGCCAATGTGTTAGGGCTTGACGTTACCTCGCAAGGGCTGCGTTCTACCGCATTGTTTGATACCAAATCGGCGAATTCGTCGAATGAATCGATTTTGTCAGCCAGCGCCAACAGTTCTGCATCAAAAGGCGCATTTCAGGTGCGCGTCGATAATCTTGCCAAAGCTGACCAGGTTTCTTCCGACATATTTCTCGATGCCAATGAAGAGATGGGTTTTTCCGGCGATTTTTTAATTAATGGACAAAAAATCAGCGTTAGCGCTAGCGATACGTTGCAGACCATTTCAACTCAGATCAACGCATCCGGCTCAGGCGCAAACGCTTCAGTGATTCAAACCGCCGCAAACCAAACCAAACTGGTGATTTCTGCTGCTGATACGGGCGTGAACCGGTTGGAATTTCGCCAAGTCGGCACGTCATCTATTTTAGACGACCTTGGCTTGATTGGTTCGGGCGCGAGCGTTGATTATACAGTAAACGCTGACAACAACGGCGCACTGAGCGACTTGTTCGATCCGCTGACCGACACGTTTGATTTCACCGGAAAAAGCATCACCATCAATGATTCGGGCGGACAATTTGCGCTGGACGTGAACTTCAGCGGCGTGTTAGACCTGACAGGCGTCGCGAGTGAAATTAACGCGGCCTCTCAGACGGCAGGCGCGAATATTAGCGCAACGGTCGTGACTGAAGGTTCCGAAGAGCGTCTGCAAATCAGCAGCGCCACCGGCATCCCCAGCAATTTTAACGATCCAGATAATGTGTTATTTGATTTAGGCATTGTCGGCGGGGTCCAGAGCGAAGATTTTACATCTTCTGTTCTGTCTGTTGCAGACATTTTAGACTTAGAAGGCTCGACGGATTCTACGTTTCGGATTACCAACGGCGACGGTTCTACTTTCATTGACGTCACCGTCAATTTCGGTACGGATTCATTGGTCGATATCGCTGATAAAATTAATACGGCCGCCACGCCTCCGCCGCCGGGTTCAGATATCAGCGCTCAGGTTATCACCGTCGGCGGCATCTCCCGGTTGGAGATCAGCAGCGCGTCGGGCAATGCCATCTTCAGTAACGACGCCAATAACGCGCTAAGCACCTTGGGCGTGATTGACTCTGATTTTAAAAACTACGACCAACAAGGCGAAGACGCGCAATTTACCTACAACGGAATCACGGTCAATCGGAAAAGTAATATTGTGACCGACTTGGTTGAAGGCATATCGATTGCGATGAAAGAAGAGAGTTCTTCGTTTGTTACGATTTCAGTTAACGAAGATTATTCACAAGTCGAAAATACGGTGCAGAGTTTTGTCGATTCGTTCAATACGGTCATGGGTTTTATTGACGAACAGACGGTGTTTGATCCTGACGGCGCGAACGGCATTCTTTTCGGTAATGATACTGTGCGCCGGTTGTCGAACTCGTTGGCGAACTCAATCAGTTCCTTTATTCCCAACTTGCCGGGATTAAGCCTATCCAAACTTAACGAAGGCGCGGGGATTGATCTTGGCAAAATCAAAATTACGGACCGTTCGGGCGCCAGCGCAGAGATCAACTTGAATGATGCCAGAACGGTTCAAGATGTTCTCGACGCGATTAACTTAAACGAAGATATCAAAGTCAAAGCGTCAATCAACCAAGCGGGAGATTCAATTAACTTAAGCGATGAATCCGGCGGGTTTTTGAAATTTTCCGTAGAGGAAGTGGATGGCACGACTGCGGCTGATCTGGGCCTCTTGCGCCAGGTGTCAACCAACCGCATCGCAGGCGGAATTATTGGCGCCGGCGCCGGACGAACATCGCTTGCCTCGATTGGCATCGAATTGTCGGCGACGGGCGAGTTGACGTTTGATACCACGAAATTAAGCCAAGCCTTGAATGATAATCCTGAACTGGTGAAAAACCTGTTTACGGCTAGCAAGGTTGGTTTTGGCAACGTGTTTCAAGATTCACTAAAAACGTTTACCGCCTTTGGCACCGGTATTCTCGATTCGGCTGAAAAAGCGATTGTCGATAACATCGAACGGCAGATTGTTCGCATTGAAGGTATCGAAGAACGCGCTGCTATTCAAGAACAAGTTTTAAGAAAACGCTTCACTGCGCTCGAGGTCACGTTGTCTCAATCACAACAGATTACTCAGACGCTGACCCAGGCGTTTAGCAGCGGCCGTTAATTTTTGCTCAATAAAATGAGTTTGCTTCCGATATAATATAGTAAGCATTTACGAAGCGCTTGTCGTTTGAACGCTTAGAAATTGAAAGGAGGAGCCAGTGGCGGCGCAAGTGGATAATCCGCAACAACGGTATTTGAAAACCCAGATCGAAACCGCAAGCCAACCACAGTTGTTGGTGATGATTTTTGATGCGGCCGTGAAAAAGTTGCATATATCAAAGAAAGCCATTCAAGAAAAAAACATCGAAAAAGCCCATACCGAACTGACCAAAGTCCAAAAAATTTTCACCGAACTGATGATCGCCCTGGACCTCGAAAAAGGCGGCGAACTGGGTACGAACCTTTTGCGGATTTATGATTTTTTATATCACCATCTGGTCAAAGCCAATATTAAGCAAGATATTGCCATGATTGACGAAGCCATGCCGATTGTGGAGAACTTGCGTTCGGCCTGGACGGAAGCAGTCGAGAAATATACTCAGGAACAACAGGGCGACGCGCCCATGGTTCCCAATGAAAAAACGGCGGCCAAGTTTGATAGTATGGCGGCCAAATTAACTAAGCCGAAAGCGCCTGCTGCGACCGCGCCCTCCGCGATGAAACCTAAACCCCCGGCTTATCAACCAGCGGCGTTTTCATCCCCAACGCCTACGAGTTCTGAAGAAGAACGTCCGCGTTTAAACATCCAAGGCTAGAGCGTTTGTCAAAAAGATGTGCGTAAAGCGCGCCCGTAGCCTGCCTGCCGTAGGCAGGGGCTCAGCGATAGATACCGTTACGGAAACTCAATCCGCGCATAATTCTGGCAACCACTATGAAATCCGCTCTGCATTGTTGTTTTCTCTGAATCTCATGCGCGTGTGATATCCATTCCCATTAGCCAAACCTTCCAATTTCGCGATAACGTGTATAGATGAAGGCGTTGCAGCAGGAGCGCCCCGGGAGGTTGTATTCATGAGAACTTTAATCCGTATTCTACCGCTATTCAGTGTTTTAATTTTTACTCTCTTCGCTTTTGCGCAAGAACCCGCGCCGTTGTTTCGCGCCAATTGGAACGATATTGATTTCGCAGGCGCCGGTTGGACCACTCTGCCCGCGAGCGGATTTGAACCCGCCGATACGCGGATCGGTTTGGTTCCGACCAACCCAAACGATCAGTCCGGCGAACCGGGGCGTGGGGTTTTGGTGACTGCGGCGCCGGGGCAGGGAACGCTAGCGTTTGGCCCGGTGGTTGCCGTCGGCGACGACCCCGTTTTGTTGCGGCTTTCGGTTTTGGCGAGTGCGCCGGGCGCGGTGATTGCGATGGGCGTGTTTGACGTGGCGCCGGACGGCTCTATTTTTGATACTGACAACACTGGGTTCTTTCTGTTTGAAAACGACAGCGCCGAGTTTGTTGACGGCTATGTGCGGCTGACGGCGTTTTATAATCCCAAAAGCAATGCGGTGATTCCGCTGATTCAGTTTGCCGTACAGCCCGGCGGCGACGCACCGGTCACGGGCATGTTTGAAGACTTCGAGATATTTCCGTTGGACGCCGCTACGGTGAGCGACCCGGCCCTGCAATCGCTGTTCGGCGTCGAAGGCGGTGTTGAACCCACGCCCACGCTTACGCCGACTCCCACTCCAACCCAGCCGCCAATAGACCCGACCCCGACGCCGGGTGAAGTTCCCGATTTTGAGTTGGAATTTTTCATCGACGTATCGCCGCTTGACGACGGCGCGGCGGCGTCGGACGCGGACGTTGCGTTTGATCGCGACGGCAAGTACGTCTATTCAGCGGCGGACAGCACATTGGGTTTTCGTGACGCCATTCTCTATGATTTCGACGCTGAGTCCGAAACCGTGAGCGACGCCGTCGCAGTCAACGAACCGTTTGAAGATACGCGGGTGAATGACACGGCGATTGAGATCGGCCCCGGTGCGAATCGCATGGTGGTGTGGTCTGACGACCGTCGGCTCGATAAGCACGAGGGTATTTTCTTGACCTCGGTGAATGAAACCTCCGAGCGGTTGTTCATTGAGGACGTGTGGATCAACGAAGCGTTTGACGATACCGATGCGATCAATCCATCCATCGACCTGAACGATGCGGGTGAGATGGTTGTTGTCTGGCAAGATGACCGCTTTTTTGATACGGCGATTTTTGCGCGCCGCTTCAATTGGGACGGCGCCGATTTGACTTCAAAAGATGATGTTGATCTATTAGCGAATATTACCTTTGAAGACACGGCCCCCGCCGACCCGGACGTCGCGCTGGGCGATGACGGACGTATTGTCGTGGTTTGGTCAGACGACCGCATTGCTGTTGAGGGACAGCGCCGAAACGATGTCTACGCGCGTTATTTCAAGATGAAAACCGACGCCAGCGAAGACGGTGTGGTTCCTGATTCGAACAAAGAGATTCGCGTGAGCCTCACGGATGAAGTGTTTGACCACGCAACGACGCCGCGCATCGCGTTTGGCGGGCGCTATTTTCTTGCCGTATGGGTGAATGAAAACCCCGACACCCATCAACGAAACATTCACGGCGCGGTGTTAGAAGACGACGCCGATATCCGCGTGACCGAGTTCATCATCGACCTGGGCGAATCCACCGCGCGCGCAACCGCGCCGTCGGTCGCCAAGTGGGACGAGGACCAGTTCGTTATCACCTGGTATGACGAAGCGACGGGCGAGATGTTCGTCGAATTTTATGATGCGCGCGAAAACGCTTATCTGACCGACCCCGTCGTCTTAACGGACAATATGGATGGCGTCGCCAATACGGCGGTAGCGGTCGGCGGCAACCGGGTGGTTTCTGTCTGGGACAACCTGTTTGAGGGATTGAGTGAGGTGACCTCGATTTCGATGGTCGTGAACGCTGAGGGCGTACGGAAGCAATCCGCTGCGCGTATGGTGGAAGCGCCGGGCGGCGGGTTGTATCAGAAGAGCGCTGCCAAACTGGTGACGCAACCGCGCGCATTGCTCATTGAAAAGACATCCCTGGTGAAAAAGCAAACCAAGCCGCGCCGCAACGGCGATGCTAGAAAAACGATACGAACGCAGTCAGCGGTGAAGAAGTTATAAAATGTTCTGTTAGCCGATCCCTCCCCCAAGATGGGGGAGGGATCGAAGTAGCGCAATTCTTACTTCAGCGGTTTGACCATGATGTCTTTGACAAGCACCTTGCTGCCGGGGTCGTGCGCCTGGATGGCGAAGGTTCCGCTGGAAAGTACGCGCCCGGTGCTGCCGTCGGGACCACCGAAGCCTTTGGGCTGCGTCCAATTGACTGCGACCTTATCGTTGATCTTAATCAAGACGTTGTCGCCCTGCACCTTAATATAGTAATCAAACCAGACTTCATCTTTGGCGCCGAGTTCTTTCAACTTGTCGGTATTCACGTCGTCAACCTGATAGAGGCTGCCGGTCATGCGCGGCTCTTTTTTCATCGAGTTATTGATCTGCGACTCGAAGCCTTTGCTGGGCCAGCCGTCTTGTTGAAATTCGGTGTGGAAGTAGATGCCCGAATTGGCGCTGGCGAAGGTCATGACCTTGGCTTTGAGTTCAAAATTCTTGAAATTGTGTTTTTCAACGTCTCCGACGTAAAACAAGTGCGAACGTAAACCGTTGACCACGATGGCGCCGTCTTCGACTTTAAACGAACCCTCTTTATCTGAGAACTTCCAACCGTCTAACGACTTGCCGTCAAACAGCGAATGCCAGCCGTCTTGCGCGAAGGCGGGGGCGGCGAGCAAGGCGAATGCGACCAGGTACAACGAAAATTTCTTCATAACGAATCTCCTTTTCCTTTAACAATGATAAACATCTTAATTTTGTAAGAACATTTGCATGGCTTCTTCTACGCTTACGCTAAAGAACGAATGAACATACGACGGATGATCGCGCAAGGGAAGGTTCGCGCAGTTGATTGGTCGTTACGAGAAATGACGTTTGTTCCATCACACAAGCGGATAATGCAATTCTATTGTTTGACTCCCTCATCCATTGGAAGGATGAATTCTTTCTCCCAAATAATTTCCGCGTCATATGGAAGAAACACCCCGCCCGATGTTTGAGTATGCAGTTTTTTGTTTTTGCACTTGCACAGTTTTAATCGTATTTCATTACGTACGCTTGAGGTTAATGTAAATTCGCGTTCGAGATCGTAGGTCATGCCCGCATCCAGCGTGAAGATTTCGGCGTCTTGGGTTGCGCCCGCCGTAAACACGCTGTCGTTTCCGTCTTCGTTGTATGTTCCTTTCGTATTCACTTCAACGCCTAAATACTGTGTCTTGTTGCTTTTATTTGTGACCGTTATCAGCAATGAAAACTTCGATAGTTCGGTATGATTGAAGCGCACCCGCTGCACCAGCAGTTCTTTGTCTTCGTCCCAGATGATCTTGTCGTTTAATTTATACGGCATCGGCACCGTCGACGCGATGCTGCGCAGTTGATAAAAACGAAAAAACACGTCGCTGCGGTAGAGCATGAATCCGATAACGAATAGCACAAAGATGATCCAAAATGCCATCCGCACAAATTTCATTGGACAACGCCTCTCATTCATTTTTATTGTATGTTGTCAACTAACACAGCCTATCATATCGTCAAAGGCCCCGTCTATCACAAAAGTAAGACCCTTTGCGGAAGCCGCCCCGCTTCGTATACTCTGCAATACTGCAAATACAGCAAAATAGTTCATTTTTAAATAAAGAAAGTCAGGGCTTACCGAGAACTCTCATGGAAATTTCCAAACGCTACGACCCGCGCGCCGCGCGTGAAACCTGGTATCAATTCTGGCTCGACCGCGACCTGTTCAAAGCCGACCCGAATTCCGACAAGCCGCCCTTTTCGATTGTGATCCCGCCGCCCAACGTCACCGGGCGGCTGCACATCGGCCATGCGCTCAACAACACCCTGCAAGACATCCTCTGTCGTTGGAAGCGCATGGAAGGCTTCGAAGTGTTGTGGATGCCCGGCACCGACCACGCCGGAATCGCCACCCAGAACGTGGTGGAAAAGAGCCTCGCCAAAGATAATATCACCCGCCACGACCTGGGCCGCGAGAAGATGCTCGAACGCATCTGGGAATGGAAAGAAGAATACGGCAACGCCATTCTTCACCAGCTGCGCTACCTGGGGTCGTCATGCGACTGGTCGCGCACCCGCTTCACCATGGACGAAGGCTGCTCTCATGCAGTGCGCCGCGTGTTTAAAAAATTGTTCGATGACGGCTATCTCTATCGCGGGCATTATTTAGTCAACTGGTGCCCGCGCTGCCACACGACATTGTCAGACGACGAAGTGGAACA
Organism: Candidatus Hinthialibacter antarcticus; assembly: GCA_030765645.1. NCBI lineage: Bacteria > Candidatus Hinthialibacterota > Candidatus Hinthialibacteria > Candidatus Hinthialibacterales > Candidatus Hinthialibacteraceae > Candidatus Hinthialibacter > Candidatus Hinthialibacter antarcticus. The sequence goes on from JAVCCE010000057.1 coordinate 12,929, forward strand.
CATCGACAAAAACGGCGCGTTTTATCATGTCCATTATCCGCTAGCCGACGGCAGCGGACATCTCACCATCGCCACCACCCGGCCCGAAACCATGTTGGGCGATACTGCTGTGGCGGTGCACCCCGAAGACGAACGCTATCAAGACATCATCGGTAAGGAAGTCATCCTGCCGTTGTTAGAACGCAAGATTCCCGTCATCGCCGACGAATACGTTGACCGCGAATTCGGTACCGGCGCGCTGAAAATCACCCCCGGCCATGACATCAACGACTTTGAAATCGGCAAGCGCCACAACCTGGAAGAGATCAACATTCTCACTCACGACGGCGCCATCAATGAAAACGGCGGGCCGTATCAGGGCCTCGACCGTTTCGTTGCGCGTAAGAAAATCGTCGCCGATCTGAAAGAACAAGGCTCACTCGAAAAGATCGACGAGATGAAACACCGCGTCGGCTCCTGTTATCGCTGCACCACCATCGTCGAGCCGTATCTCTCCGAACAGTGGTTCGTCAAGATGGAGCCGCTGATGGAGGAACCCATCAAAGCGGTGCGCGACGGGCGCATTAAGTTCGTTCCCAAAAACTGGGAGAACACCTATTTTTCCTGGGTGGAAAACGTGCGCGACTGGCCGGTCTCGCGCCAGATTTGGTGGGGGCACCGCATCCCGGTGTGGTATTGCGACGACTGCGGCAAGATGACGGTGCCGCTCGAAGACCCCGACGCCTGTGATCACTGCGGCAGCGCAAAGATCAAACAAGACGATGACGTACTCGACACCTGGTTTTCCTCAGCGCTGTGGCCTTTCTCAACCATGGGCTGGCCCGAAGAAACCGATGAACTGAAAAAATTCTACCCCACCAGCGTACTGGTCACCGGACACGACATCATTTATTTCTGGGTGGCGCGCATGATTATGATGGGGCTGTATGTGCAGAAAGACATCCCCTTCAGCGACGTGTACATCACCGCGTTGGTGCGCGACGAACAGGGCCGCAAGATGTCGAAGTCGCTGGGCAACGCCATCGACCCCATCGACGTGATCGACGAATACGGCTGCGACTCGGTGCGCTTCACGTTGGCGATCATGGCGGCGCAGGGACGCAACATCAATCTCGCCGAAAACCGTATCGAAGGCTACCGCAATTTCACCAATAAAATTTGGAACGCGGCGCGCTTGATTCTCACCACCGTCGAAGACGGCGAGACGCTGGGCGCTGACCTGCCCGATAACCTTGAGTGGGCCGACCGTTGGGTTCTCTCGCGGCTGCAACACACCATCGCTTCCGCCCGTCATGGCATGGAAGAATATAAATTCAACGAGACCTCCGAGTCGCTCTATCAATTTGTGTGGGGCGAGTATTGCGACTGGTATCTCGAACTCATCAAGCCGCGCCTGTACGGCGACGACCCCGCTGCTTCGCGCACTGTCAAGCAGGTTGCGTTCAAGGTGTTGGAAATCAGCCTGCGTATGCTCCATCCGCTGGTTCCCTTCATTACCGAAGAACTCTGGCAGACGCTCAAGAAACTCGGCGTCACCGAAGGCGACTTCGAAAGCATTTCGCAGACTGAATATCCCAAGGCCGAAGAAGTGCGTATTGACGACGCGCTCGAAGCCAAGGTCAAATTGTTTCAAGAGATGGTGTATACCATCCGTAATATTCGCGGCGAACTGTCGATTGCGCCCAATGTTGAAACCCGCATCGAGTTTAAAACCGCGACAGACGCGCACGATGCATTCTTGCAGGAGTATTACCAACACATCACATCGCTTTGCAAAGTGAATGCTGACTTGGCCGCCGGGCGCGACCTCGACGCCAACCCCGCTGTATCAGTCGGCGTGGTGGACGGCTGCGAAATTCGCGTACATTGGCCTGCCGAGGTGCAGGAGAAAGAGATCGAACGCCTCAAAAAGCAGGTCGAGAACCTGCGCGGACAACTCGAACGCCGCGATAAAAAACTTTCGAATAAGGGTTTCGTCGACAAAGCGCCCGCCGAGGTGGTCGACGCTGAACGCGCCCGCTATGCACAAGACAAAGACGAGTGCGATAAGTTAGAGGAACAACTGGCAACGCTGACGAAGTAAGTGTTGGATAAGAATTGTAGGGTGGGTTCTTAACCCACCGGATGGCAATATATCTTAAAGTTGCGGGGACATCTCTCTTCGCTTCAGTGACCGCTTGTGACGGGCGCAGCCGCTCAGAGAGTTCCACCCGCGCTTTTATTAAACGTAGATCAATCCATCGTCCCCATCTGTATTTACACAACCATTTCATGCTACATTAAATCTAATCCCATTTTGGAGACGACACCATGAATCTATTCACTCGCTTACTCACACTACTACTCTTGCTTTCCGTTTCGACTTCAACCTTCGCATCGAGCATGTCCCCGACCTATGCAAAGGCGATTCTAGAAGACGAACGATTGGACATCGTACTTAAAAAAGCCGAAGAGGTGCTCAAAAGCGGCGCCACGGCGGGAACCTCCTACGGCGAAGTTTGGATCCGCGACTACGCGACCTTTATCGAAATCGCCTGCCGGGTGCGTGGCGCCGAAAGCATCAAAGATGATTTGCTCATCTTCTTCAAATTCCAGGGCGAAGACGGCAACATCATTGACGGGTACATCCCGGTTGAAAAAGCCACTGGCGGGTATGACTACATCGAGTCTCCCTTAGCGCTCGAATATAGAGCGCATAAAAACACCGTCGAAACCGACCAGGAAACCTCGCTGGTCCAAGCCGTGTTTCTCTACGTCAAATCCACCGGCGACCGTTCGATTCTTGATGAAACCATCGGCGGCAAGACGGTGCTTGACCGCATGGAATTCGCCTTGGACTTTCTACTCACCCATCGCTTTACCGATAAGTACGGTTTGCTCTGGGGCGCAACTACGGCGGATTGGGGCGACGTGCAGCCCGGGCACCCTTGGGGCGTGGTGATTGATGAATCGACAAAATATTGCGTGGATGTGTATGACAACGCCATGTTTCTGACCGCGATTGACAATTTTATCGCGCTGCTCGACGACGACGCGCAGCGGGCCGAAAAATGGCAGGCCGTCCGCGATCAAATCGCCGCGAACCTGCAAAAACACCTGTGGGACGCAGACAATCAAAAATATTATCCCCACCGTTACATCGACGGCTCGGCTTTTCCTGACTCGTTTAACGAAAATGAAATTTTTTACTTCGGCGGGACCGCCTGCGCGGCGTTGGCGGGCGCTCTCAGCCAGGACGAACTCCAGCAGACGCTGCTTCAGATGAAAGAACGCCAGGCGAGTTGCGGCGCCGCGACCTTGGGGCTGACGATGTATCCGCCTTATCCTGACGGCTATTTCAAAAACCCCAGCATGAGGCCCTATTCATACCAGAACGGCGGCGACTGGACCTGGTTTGGCGGACGCATGATCCAGGCGATGATTCAATATGGGCGGGTGCAAGAAGCCTATGACGAATTAAAGCCCATGCTAGACCGGGTAATCGCTAACGATGATTTTTATGAATGGTACGACATCTACAACCAGCCGCGCGGCGCGAAAAATTATCGCGGTTCGGCGGGCGTGTTGGGCAAGTCGATTCTCATGCTGCGCGAACTGGCGGACAAGCAACAGGCGGAAGCGAAGTAAGAGCCTGCCCTGCGTGTGAGTCAGCAGGGGGGTCAGGCTTTGGGCGGACCGTTGACGGGCTTCTTGGGTTCTTCTTCGCCAAAGATTTCGATCAACGCAACCGAAACGCCTTTGAGCGACGGCAGATCAACGGTTTGGTCGGGCAGCAGGACTTCGCTCACGCCGTACTTGCCTTTTTTGAGCAGATAGCGTTCAGCCAGTCGCGCATCAGGATCAACTAGCCAATATTCTTTCACGCCGTGGGCTTCATAGAGTGCGCGTTTCTCGCGGCGGTCTTTGGCGGCGGTGGATGGGCTGAGCACTTCGGCGATGAAATCGGGCGCGCCTTCGATGCGGTCGCCTTCCATTTTTTTGGGGTCGCATACAACAAGCACGTCCGGCTGGACAACATCTTCGTCAGACAAGACAACATCCGTCGGCGCAACAAATGGTTTGCATGTTTGGCCTTTTAACATTCGATTGAGTACAGAACCAAAGTTTAAGACTACGTCCTGATGTCTCAGCCTAGGCGCAGGGGTCATGTTATAGATGAACCCGCCGATGAGTTCCCAGCGTTCGCCGTCGTCCCATGAGAAATAATCGTGGATGGTGTATTTTTCGTTTTTCTTCGCCAGCGCCATTGTACGTTTCCCATACTTTCTTATGACGTATTATAGCGCTGAAAATGAATATTTCCCTTAGGGCAGTGTAGTAGGGTGTCCGCCGTGACAGATGAATCCGCCAGTCGTTGGCCTTCTTTCAAAAGCCCCCCTTTTTTCAAGGGGGGCTTTTACCTCGAGGATATTGAATTTTGAATCACCTGGGGGATCAGCCAGACAGGGTAACAAACCAAGGCCGCGAGGCGGGCATTTCTCACTTATTCGCCACGAAAAAGGGGGCGCTATTATTCACTCATGCAACGACTCAGCGATACTACGATTTTTTGGCGTTTTTTGTTTTGTCGGCGGGATCTTTGCGAGCGTATTCTTTATAAAACTCGTCAGCGGAGGCGTCGTCTTTGCCGAACGAAGCGAACTCGGAGAGGACAATCACTTCGGGCTGTATTTGTAAGTCGCCCACGAATTTTCCCCCCTTGAGAATCTCTAACTTTTTGCGCGCCAACATTTTTACATGGGCTTCGCCTTCGACGATGACGTTGAACGCATCAATGTCGCCATTGAGTTTCCCGGTGGGCAGAATGCGGACCGTACTGTTCGAGACCAGGTTGCCCTTATATTCGCCCGCCATATCGAGCGAGCGGCGCACCAACAGGCGGCCTTGCATCTCAACGTCGGCGCCAAGGCGGGAGGGGTTCTCTTCGGCCTCTTCCAGGTCGCCGTCGTCTCCGATTGGGGTTTCAAGATCGTCTTCAGTAAACGAAAAGTCCGACATCTAACTGCGCTCCTCATACCAAGTTAAATTACTATGAACAACATTCGAGGTTCCGTCAAGCGCAAATTCTTTTCCGTCAGTTGTTTTCCAGGGGAGTTACGACCCTATCCGCTTGGGTTATAATTTATTCAATTGTTTTTTTATTGGAAGAATATATGGTTACCGATCCATTGCTGGGAAAGTCAACGATCTTAATTGTTGACGATGAAGAAGACGTTCATTATTCCTTTGGCCGCTTTTTGTCGCCGTTGCAGTGCACGCTGCTCAAGGCGACCTCCGGCGAGGAAGCCCTCGAAGTGCTCAAATATGAGACGCCTGATTTGATTATTATGGATATCAAAATGGGCGGCATGGATGGGCTGTCTACGCTCAAAGAGGTCAACAAACTTCATCATCAATCGCCGGTGATTATGATGACGGCCTTCTCGACCACCACGGCGGCGATTGAAGCCACCCGTCTGGGCGCGTTTGATTATGTGTTGAAGCCGTTTGATCCTCCCAAGATGATGGAGGTCATTCAGTCGGCGCTTTCTACCCGCCGCATGATGCAGAAGTCGGTGGTTTGGGGCGCCAATGAAGGCATGGCGGTCGACGATGACGTGCTCATCGGCAATGCGTCGGCCATGCAAGAGGTTTATAAACTCATCGGCAAAGTCGCCGACAGCGACGCGCTGGTGTTAATCACAGGCGAAAGCGGGACGGGGAAAGAACTCGTGGCCCGCGCCATCTATAGCCACAGCCAGCGCAAAAACCAAATCTTTCTGCCAGTCAATTGCGCCGCCATCCCCGAGACGCTGCTCGAAAGCGAGTTGTTCGGGCATGAAAAAGGCTCGTTCTCGGGCGCCCACGAACGCCGCATCGGCAAGTTTGAACAAGCCCGCAACGGCACCATTTTTCTCGATGAAATCGGCGAACTCAGCATGGTGACCCAAGGCAAACTGTTGCGGGTGTTGCAAGACCAAAACTTCCAGCGCGTCGGCGGGAAGGAATTCATTCAATCCAACGCCCGCGTGATCGCCGCGACCAATTGCAGCCTTGCCGCGATGGTGAAAGACAACAAATTTCGCGAAGACCTCTATTACCGCTTGCAGGTCGTCACCATTCAATTGCCGGCGCTGAGCGAACGCCGCAGCGACATCCCATTGCTAGCGCGCTATTTCGCCAAACGGGCGGGGTTCGAGACGCTGCCGCTGTCGAAAGAAGCCGAAGAATTTTTAATGAACCACGAATGGCCGGGCAATGTGCGCGAGTTGGAAAATTCGATCCAGCGCGCCTTGTTGTTGTCGCGCGGCAGCGTGATTACTATCGACCATCTGCACGCCCAAGGCGGCGCCCGCGACAAGAGCGGCGAGAACGGCCCCGCTTCGCATGAAGTACGCGAGGGGCTGGATTATGCGCTCGACCAATTGTGGAGCCAGATCATTTCACAGCAGCAGAGCCGCTCGATTAAAGTGTATCAATGGTTGGAAACCGAACTGGCTAAGCGCGCCATGACAGAGACCAGCGGAAACCAGGTCAAATCCGCCAAGCTGCTGGGCATCTCGCGCAATACCCTGCGGCAGCGTCTGGGGCTATAAATGATTCGTTCTCGCTTTGGCCGCGTGTTTGATCTCGCCAAAGGGCGCAACCCGATGACGGTGTTGCGCTTTATTCTTCACCTGCCCAATTTTGTGCGCCTGTCGTTTCGCCTGTTGGGCGACCCGCGGGTGCCGCTGCATCTCAAGTTGTTCTGCTATGGCGCGATTGCCTACGTCATCCTGCCGTTTGACTTGCTGCCTGACCTCGCCATGTTTGGCTTTGGATACGTCGAAGACGTGGTCTTGGTTTATCTCGCCTTTAATAAGCTGATGACCGACTCTCCCCAAGAGGTCATCCAGCAACACGTCCAGGCCATTAGCGAAAATCGGTGAAGGTATTGATAGCGCTGTTGTGTTTGCCAGCCTCAGAAAAAGAAATCAACGCGCATTGGTGGGTTAAAAACTCACCCTACGATACGCCCGCAGCAGTGCAACTCTTTCTTCTCTTAGAACTCAGCGCATAACAAAAAAAGGCGCGGGTGCGACTCGTTGAGCGCCTGTGCAATAAGGGCGTGAAGCCCGCACCGAAGCGAAAAGAGACGTGCCCGCGCCTTTGTGATACTTCGGTTGGTGGGTTAAGTATACTTACCCTACAATACACCCGCAGCAGCGCGTCTGGTCATCAGTGATTCATTGTGCGGACGACTTCACCGTCCAATCAAGCGCTCATATTCATCATGGACGCCAATCCATACCCAAATAAAATCATCTCCATCCGCAACAGCAAGAGCGCGATGTGTTAAATCTATACGGACAGACCAAAAGGCATTTACCTTTTTTAAATGCAGAGAAGGATGCCTGGAGTTTTCTTTTAAAAGGCTAAAACATTTGTCCGCGCGTTCACGAACTGTAGTTGGAAGGTTGTTATAGCAATTCCAGAACCGTTGCGTCGTTTGATGCATTACAATGGTTTTAATTGATTGGCGTTTTTTTCTTCAATGGCTTCTTGTACTAAAAAATCTAACTTTCCCGTCGTTGCGTCTTGTTCAATTTGTCCGTCCCACAATTCTCCATCCCGTTCAAGAAATCGTTGGCGAAATTCGCGATATTCTTGTTGGCTTAATTCACGGACCGTTTTTTCTAATTCAGCGACTTTGTTCATAATGAAACCATACTCATTCCAAATTCATTAACTTGCCAAAATTATAGCATGATTTGTTGCTACTTTTTATCACCCGTCTTTCTATAACCAATACACCCGCAGCAGCGCAACCCTTTCTTCTCTTAGAACTCAGCGCATAACAAAAAAAGGCGCGGGTGCGACTCGTTGAGCGCCTGTGCAATAAGGGCGTGAAGCCCGCACCGAAGCGAAAAGAGACGTGCCCGCGCCTTTGTGAAATTTCAAAAAGAGGAGTTGAGAAATCACTCCTTCTTCAAGCGATACACCCGCAGCAGCGCGTCGGTTTTGAAGAAGGTGCGCTCGAACACCATCTCGAATTCTCCCATGTAGGGAACCAGGTTGGCGTATTCATGGGCGCCGCCGAAGAGATCGTCAAAGCGGGCGATCTTCCACGGCGCGGTCGATTGCAGCGTCACCACCGTGTCGGTTTTTCCAATATAAAATTCATGTCGCAAATCTTTGAAGCGTTCTTCTTCGGGAATTTGTCGTACGGGTTCGCCTTTTTCAAATAAGAATAAATGCCGCCAGCGCCAAGGCGCATCGGCAAGCGGATTTTGTTGGGTATGTAGCGATTTGACCAGATGAAAACTGAGCGCGGGTGGGTTGGACAGATCGTGCGAAACCAGCAGCGCGATGTGGTCTTGCGGCGTCACGTGGTCAAGAAACGCATAAATCGGCGCCAGATAATTTTGGTAACGCGATGCGTGGGCTTGGCGGTTGAAATGGCTTTGGTAAGCCAGCGTTCCAGCTATCAATATGATTGTTGCCGCCGCGAGTGCAAATTTTCGGCTGCGTTGCTCATCAACGCGCCATTGTTGCATCATGCCGATGATCGACTCGCCCGCCATCAGATAGAACAAGCCCATTGGAATAAAAATAAAGCGCGTGTCTTTCATGGGGTGAATCACGGCGGCAGTGAAGTGAATCAAAAAACATGCTACAGCAGGATTCGAGATTCTTAGCCGCCGGGAGAAAATCAACGTCAGAATGATCGGCGCCAATAACAACAATAAGAAAAGCGGGTGCGCAAAATAGTCCGAAGGCGCGAGGCGCGGGTAATAGAGCAGGCTGGAAAGACTGAACGGCGTACGCGCATCGGGATTGTTTACGACAAAACCTACCAGGCCGTATAGTTTCGCCATCATAAAGGGCGCTAGCCAAGCCGCCAGCATAAACATCGGGATGCCGAAGAGTATTAAATCTTGCTTATGAAAAAGGCGGGCGATGCTCCAGCGATGTTGCGCCAGCCGCGCCAACCCGACCCCCGCGAAGGTCAAGACCGCGAAATTGTATTTGTAATAAAACAACAATCCCAAAAAGAAGCCCGCGAGTATTGTGCGCCAGAGGGGCGCTTTTTTATCATTCGGCAAAGCGCACAGCGCCGCCAGTACCAGAAATAATCCTGTGATCTCACTCATAATGCTCACCGCGTGGGCGGCGACCAACGGCGAAGTGGTGAACAGCGCCCAGGCGACGCTTGCTCCGGCGGCGTAGAGCAGGGGATGCGTATTGTCTTTCGCCGCGTCGATGCGACGCGCCCGGACAAACCAAAAGAGGATCAAACAGGCCGAGCCGAAATACGAAAACAACGCAATCAGCCGCGCAGCGGGTAGCGTTGCCCCGAACAGCAAAAACATCGCCATCGTGGCCCACGAATGGAGAAACGGCCAAACCACTTGCTGGTTGGTGTAGTTCCAAAAGATATAAAAGTCTCCGTCTTGAACGGCGGTCATCAGCGACGCGCCCCAGGCGCAGCGGTCAAAGCCGTCCCAACAGGGCAGCCCGCCCTCACGGACCGAATAGGTATACAGCCACATCGACAGCACCACCGTCCATGCGGCGAGAAAATAGAAAAGAAATTTTAGAAATTGCCCGCTGCTCAATTTCAGCGTATTTGCGTTTTGTTTGGGTTCCATGTTACCTTGCGCCCTGGTCGTTCGCTTTTGTTTTATAGTGGTTGCCAGAATACTGTGCGGATTGAGTTTTTGTCACTGTATCTATCGCTGGGCCTCTGCCTGCGGCTGGCAGGCTACAGGCGCGATTACTGCACGAAATTTTGACACACGCTCTATGATAGTGTTATTCTATACGTAAATAATCCCCGCGAAGACCAGGCGGATGCGAGGCGCGATATGAGCATTGAACAACGGACGGAGCAGTTCCGAAATCAATTTATGAGATTGCGGGAAGAAGTCGGCAAAGTGGTGGTCGGCGCCGATGAAATCGTCGAAGGTTCATTGATTTGCATTTTCGCGGGCGGCAACGCGCTGCTCGAAGGGGTTCCCGGCCTGGGCAAGACGCTGCTGGTGCGTACGCTGAGCCAGGCGCTCGACCTGAAATTCTCACGCATCCAGTTTACGCCCGACCTCATGCCTGCTGACATCGTCGGCACCAACGTCATCGACCAGAATGATTCCGGGCGTCGCGAATTCCGTTTTGAAGCAGGCCCCATCTTCGCGAACGTGGTTCTCGCAGACGAAATCAACCGCGCCACCCCGAAAACCCAATCGGCGCTGCTGGAAGCCATGCAGGAACACCGCGTCACCTCCGGCGGGCATACCTACACCCTCGAACAGCCGTTCGTGGTGCTGGCGACCCAAAATCCGCTGGAAATGGAAGGCACCTATCCGCTGCCCGAAGCGCAACTCGACCGCTTTATGTTGAAGTTGATTGTTGAATATCCCAGCCGCGAAGAACTCACCGAAGTTCTGGTTCGAACCACTGATAAAGTGGAATTCACGCCCGAAAAAATTATGGACGGAGCAACGGTCAATGAAATGCGCGCCTTGTGTCGCGAGGTGCCGATTGCGTCGCATGTGCGCGATTTCGCGGTGCGCTGCATTCTGGCGACCCATCCCGGCGGCGAGTTCGCCACCGACATGACCAACCGTTTTGTGCGATACGGTTCCAGCCCGCGCGGCGCCCAGGCGCTGATTTTGGCGGGCAAGATTCGCGCGCTGCTCGATGACCGCTACAACGTCAGTTTTGACGACCTGCGCTCGTCGATCAAACAGGCGTTGCGCCACCGTTTGATTCTCAACTTTGAAGGCGAGGCCGAGGGGATCACCGCCGACCGCATATTGGACGATGTCCTCGAAAAGGTGCAGCCAGTCGAGAAAGCGGCGGCAGTCTAACGGCATGGCGAAACCAAGCGCATCAGGATTATTCATCACCATCGAAGGCATCGAAGGCGCGGGCAAATCGACGCTCGCGCAGCGCCTGGACGAGTGGTTTACCCAGCGCGGGCATGTGTGTCTGCGCACCCGCGAACCCGGCGGCGTCCCCACGGCGGAACGGATGCGCGACCTGCTGCTGCATGAGAAACTCAACCTCACGCCCGAAGCCGAGTTGTTCATCATTGAGACCGCCCGCGTCCAATTGATGCACGAGTTGATCCTGCCTGCGTTGCAGCGAGGCCAGACGGTGATCCTCGACCGTCACACCGATTCGACTCTCGCCTACCAGGGCCATGGACGCGGCCTTGATCTCGCTCATCTCAAACAAATTAACCTATTCGCAACCCGGGGCCGCGTTCCCGACTGGACGTTGCTGCTTGATTTAGACGCCGAGACCGGGCTGTCCCGCGCCCGTCGCGATCAGGCCAAGGCGGAGAACCCTGACCGCTTCGAGTCGGAAGCGGTTTCGTTTATGGAACGCGTCCGGCAGGGGTTTCTCGCGCTCGCCAAACGCGAACCGCAACGCATCAGCGTGTTCAACGCGCTGGACGACCTCGAAACCATCTGGGGAAATATTCAATGCGAAGCAGAAGAACGATATGAGTTGCAATAAACAAATAAGTTTTTGTAGGGTGGGTTCTTAACCCACCGCTTGATCCCCCCTGGCGCTTACGCGCCGTCCCCCCCCTTAAAAAAAGGGGCTTTTCTAGTTTTTGTAGGGTGAATTCTTAACCCACCATTTGATCTGAAGCGAGCAGAATTGTACCCATTCCACATGCAGAGAAAAAAAATCCAATTTACGGAAGAACCGTGAAAAATGACTAGGGCGAAAATCTGTAAGGAGTTTTAATTCAGGCGGTTACGTCGAGGTTTTCGCCGAGGCCGTCGATTGAGGCGGCGATTTTATCGGCAGACGCAGATAGTTCTAACTGGCCTGACCCGACGATGATCGCCTGGGTCTGGTCAAGCGTCCTGACCAATAATTCTCCCATGATCGACTGGGCGGCCATGGCGGACGAAAGCGCTGCGATATCCATTTCATCAAGCCTTTTCGGGCGTTTTGGGGATCAGGAAGACTCCCTCGCTATCGTTATCGTCAAGCGGTACTGAATTCTTTAGCGGATTTTAATTTTTTTTTTATGCAGGGGAATATTTGTCCAAATAACGATCTTTTATTTACAACTGGGGTGGGGTTGTGATAGATTAGGGGTAATCCCCACGTGAATAGGGACTTGCGCCATGATCCATCGCATTCGCCGTCGTTATGTTATCGAAGCCGCCGTCGCGCTGGTCGTGTTGGTGATATTGTTCGTCGTCATGGTGCCAAAGTTCCACAACGCACAGGTGCGTACGCGCGTCGCCCATGCGCGGCAAGATTTAACCACGCTGATCGGCGCGATGGACGGCTATGCGCTCGACTGGCCTAATACAGTGGTGCGGTCTCTGACCATGGACGGCGCCAAATATCCAAACCTGACCACAAAAGTGCAAGTGTTGAAAGACCTCGACGGCGGCGACCCGCGCTGGAACATCCTTACGTTTAATCAGGACGCATACGCCGCCTCCCTGGATGCAATCCCCAAGCCGCAGCCGTATTTTGAAGTGCCCGGCAGGACGGAGCGTACGGGTTCGTACAGCATCCGTTGGCATGGCTTTCCCGAGTCTTCGCGGGGAGACGAGTTTGGCGTCGAAGGCTTCACGGGGTATATCGCGACGGCGTTGTGTCCGGCGGCGCGGGCGGCGGGCGCCAGCGACGGCGATGACGCGGGATTTTATTATGTGGAATATGACGTCAGCAACGGTCTCGTCAGCCACGGATTCACGGTGGTAAGAACGCCGTCGATTGTCACGCCAGACTATATCGCCTACGACCGCCGCGCCCGCCAGTGGTGGGATGAACAAGAGAGGACGCAACCATGAAAAGACATCATGTGATTAAACTTTTCGCTGCAGCCGTTGTTATCACGCTTTTATCTGTCGTGATGTTGCCCAAGTTTCAAAAAGCGCAACACACCGCAGGCGTGACGAAAGCGCTGCATGATCTCAGTGAGATTTCAAAAGCAATCGAAATAGTCAACCAGCAAGTCACCGGCGAAAAACGGCTGACGGAAGTTCATCAAGTTTATGTGCGAGACAATAGAGAAGACGCAAAACCCGAGGTGTTAGTGACGCCGCTTACAGGCGTCCAAGACTCCGCCATGAATTCTTGGCAGATGAGTCGGATCGTGGGGTGGGGTCCCTATCCAAACAAAGAACTGAAGGCGCTGCTAACCTTCGATTACCGTCCGCCGCCCGGCATGTTATTGGTGAACAATTATATTTTTAAAAATGAATATCTGATTGAGACGGGCGTTTGGAGAACATTCACTCGCGAGGTGGGCCGCAACCCTCATTCACCATCGCGATTAGACACAATCGCGTTCGACCGCGAAGCCAAACTCCCCTATGTGGGCATCGCCCGCGGGCCTTATTTTGACGCCCACATCGGCGAGCGCAAAGTCGCAACCGCCGAAACCTCATTTACCTTTGGGCGTGGAAGCGTAATGTATCATCGAGCCCGTCTCGTCAGCGATACGCATTATGTAGAGTACGATCCAACTAACGGCATTCGCAGCCACGGCTATGTGGTCTATCGTTCTCCCGCCGGGCCGGTCGTCAGCGTGACCGAGTATTATCCTGACTTTCGCGGGCTGCCGATTGAAAAAGCCGTGCAATCCAGTCCTTGATCAATTTGTCACGATCACAAATCGAATACAGGTGCGGGTACGTCTCTCTTCGCTTCGGTGCGGGCTTACATGCCCTTATGCACAGGCGCTCATAGAGGCGCACCCGCACCTGTTTCATAGATTGCGTATAGAATGAAATGAGTTGAAATGACTTTCCCCGCTGATCCCGCCCTTCGCTTCTACCAGACGGGCGCGGCTGGTGATACCATACGCCATCATGACGGCGGCGCATTTATCTATCGAATCCATCGGCGCGTTTTACCGCATCCCCAGCAAGCCTTCCGGCCCGCGGTGGACGCTGGAGGAGTCGTATGAATTTTGCCGCAACCTGACCACCTCGCATTACGAGAATTTCCCGGTCGGTTCGATGATGCTGCCCAAGGCCAAGCGGCGCTTTGTGTATCCGATTTACGCCTTCGCCCGCATTTCCGACGACTTTGCCGATGAAGACCAATACGAAGGCAAGCGGCTCGATTTTCTCGACGAGTGGGAGCGCCGCCTGTCGGCCTGCGTCGAAGGCGAGGCCGATGACCCAGTGTTTATCGCTCTGGCGGACGCGCTCAAACAACTCGATTTGCCCGTGCAATTGTTTCGCGATCTGTTGCACGCCTTCAAACGGGATGTCACCGTCAAGCGCTATGAAACGCTGGACGACGTCAACGAAATGTATTGCCGTTACTCAGCGAACCCGGTCGGTCGGTTGATCCTTCATTTGTTTGATTACCGCGATGAAGAATTGCACATTCTCTCTGACCACATCTGCACGGCCTTACAACTCGCCAATTTCTGGCAGGACGTTGCGGTCGATCTCAAGAAAGACCGCATCTATATTCCGATCCGGGAAATCAAAGCGGCAGGCTATAGCGTGGACGAATTGTTCGCGCGGGTGTACGATGATCGGCTGGAAGGAATCATGCGCAGTCTGGTCAAGCGCACCTGGGATTTATTCGACCAGGGGTATCCGTTAGTGGAGCGCGTCGCCTGGCCTCTATCGGCGGAACTGCGCTTTACCTGGATGGGAGGCGTGACCATTTTAAAAGGCGTGGTTGACAACGGCTTCAACGTCGTCGAAAACCGCCCCGCGCATTCGAAATGGGATTTCATGCGACTTGCCGCGCGGGCGGCGCTGCCTATCGGCGGCGTACGCAAACGTTGGCATAATACATTTACGAAATTATAAACTGGAGCATGGGTTTTGGGCGTCGCTGAAACAGTCGAAGAAAAGACAAAACAGAGCAAGACCAATTTTTATTATTCCTTCCTGTTCTTGCCGGAAGTGAAACGCCGCGCCATGTTCACGGTGTATTCGTTCTGTCGCCATACCGACGACATCGTCGATGAAATCGAAGACAAAGACGAAGCCCGCCGCGTGTTAGACGACTGGCGCCGTCAACTCGACCAGTGTTATGAAGGCGACGCCAAAGACCCCATCCTGATTGGGCTGCAAGAAATGAATCAGCACTTTCATTTACCCAAAGAGTATTTTCATTTGCTCATCCAAGGGTGCGAGATGGACCTGGTCAAGAAACGCTATGCGACCTTCGATGAGTTGTATCAATATTGCTATCATGTCGCCTCGGTGGTCGGGCTAATTTGCATCGAAATATTCGGCTATCGCAGCGAACAAGCCAAAGAATACGCCGTGAATTTAGGCATGGCCCTACAACTGACCAACATCATGCGTGATGTGGGAGAAGATGCGCGCAATGGCCGCATCTATCTACCGGGAGAAGACCTGGAGCGGTTCAACTATCCAGAAGAAAAATTGATGAACGAAACCTATTCTGACGAATTTATTGCGTTGATGCGACATCAGCAACAACGCGCTTCGGCGTATTACCAAAAAGCGCGTAGTTGTTATGACCGTCACGATCATCCCATGCTGTTTCCCGCAGAAATCATGGGCAAAATTTATCATTCATTGCTTGTCCGTATTGTCGCCGCTGATTTCAACGTGTATCAGCAGCGCATTCGCGTTTCCAACTCGCGCAAGATGACGATTGCGCTGCGCGAATGGTTGGGCGCGCGCGTCCAGGGTGCATTTCAATGGTCGTAAGCGCACTTATTATCGGTGGGGGATTTGCGGGACTTTCCGCCGCCGTTCAATTGGTTGACGCGGGCTTGCGCGTTACGTTGCTCGAAAAAAAATCGCACCTCGGCGGTCGGGTCTATTCCATTCCAGACCGCGAAAGCGGCGATTGGATCGATAATGGCCAACATGTGTTGATGGGTTGCTATCACGAAACGCTAGAACTCATGCGCCGCATCGGGACTCTCGAGTCAGTGCGGTTCCAAAAAACATTATCAGTTTCCTATCGCGGCATGGACGCAGGCGCCGACCTGCTGCATTGCCCTGTCTTGCCGGGCCCGCTTCATTTATTGGCCGGGCTGAAAAAAATGCAGTCGCTCAGTTTTAGCGACAAACTGGCGGCGTTGCGCTATGGCTTGTCGCTGAAATTACACGGCGCTCGCAAAGACGAAACCATCCATCAAATGTCATCGCGCCTGCGCCAACCCTCGGCGATTCGCCAGCGGCTTTGGGACCCGATTGCGCTCTCAGCGATGAATGAAGAAACCGCCTCCGCCGACGCGGGGGTGTTTGCGCGCGTATTGAAAGACGCCTTCTTTGGTAAGGCGCGCGACTCGCGCTTGGGGCTTCCCATAAAGCCGCTAAGCGAAATGCACGGCGAGTCAGCGATCAATTATCTGCTCAAACACGAAGGCCGCGTCGAACTCAACGCCAAAGCCAAAGCCTTCGACTGGGACCAATCGCGCATCAAAGGCGTTGCGCTCGCGAACGGCGAGCATATTCAATGCGACTTGTGCATTAATGCCACGCCGCCCAGCGCGTTACAAAAAATGCTGTTGGCTTCAGGACTCGAAACCATGATCTCAGCGCCGGACCTGGGGACGTCGCCGATCTTGAGTTTGTATCTCTGGTTTGATGAAGAAGTCGCTGATGAAGATTTCTGCTGTCTTCAACAATCGACCTTTGAATGGGCGTTTCACCGCAAGCGATTTATGAACGAGGGCGAACACGCGAAGCCTTGCGTGTGCCTGGTCGCCAGCGCGGCCCGGCGCCTGGACGGGCTTTCACGCGAGGAGATCATCCGCCGCGGCATGGACGACCTGCGCCGCGCGTATGGGACGCGCGTCCCCGAACAGCCGACGCAAGCGACGGTGTTTTGGGAAAAAGAAGCGACCTTCTCTTGTACGCCGGAGAACAACAAAAAACGCCCAGCGGCCAAGACGGCGTTGAAGAATTTTTTCCTGGCGGGCGATTGGACGCAGACCGGACTGCCCGCAACCATCGAAGGCGCCGTGCGCAGCGGCAATAACGCCGCAAAAGCCGCGTTGACTTACCTCAAAGAAAAAGAACGCTCGCGGTTTTAGTCATCGCTGTTTCATTCGGTCTTGTAGAGATGGAGGCGTCTTTTATTGCTTCGGTGCGGGCTTATCGCCCCGCCTCGTTAATCACTAGGGATTTTCATTTGACTTACTTGATGCATCATTTATGATGCTCTTACCCATCCTGGTCGTTCTCACCCGTGTAACCAAAATATTCCGAACAAATTAAAGGATAGTAAATGAAGAACCTTGCCCTTACTCGCAATATGCTTTTTACAGCAATGACATTTTTAATCGTGGCCGTTTGTCTTACTGCCGACGCAAGCAATCAATGGGACCGTTTTCGCGGGCCGAATGGAAGCGGCGTAGCAGAAGGTGCGAACCCGCCTGTCGAATTTGGAGCAGACAAAAATCTTCAGTGGAAGGCCGAGTTGCCCAAAGGCCAATCGTCGCCTGTGATGTGGAACGATAAGATTTTTATCACCGGATTCGAAGATTCAAAATTGATCACTGTTTGTATTGACCGCAAAACAGGCAATGCGCTTTGGAAGAAAGCCTTTGCCGTCGACAAGGTTGAATCTCATCATTCTCAAAACAGCCCGGCGAGTTCGTCGCCCGCCGTTGATAGCGAACATGTGTATATCTATTTCGGGTCTTATGGAATGCTGTGTTACGACCATGACGGCGCCGAAGTCTGGACGACGCCGGTCCGTACGCCGATGAACATGCACGGTACGGCGACCTCTCCGGTACTGTACAAAGATTTCGTCTACTTGATTCACGACAGCCTCGACGGCGACTCGTATCTCTTAGCGTTAAACAAAAACGACGGCTCAGAGGCATGGAAAGCCAAGCGCGAAGTCTATAACCCCAACTGGTCGACGCCCTTGCTCTGGAGCAAAGGCTCCGGCGATGAACTGATTGTCTTAGGCGGCGGGCGCCTGACTTCGTACGACCCGCTTTCCGGCGAAGAACATTGGACGGTGGACGGGTTCGGCGCGGCGATCCCCATCCCAATCGTGGGCGGCGACTATTTGTTAGCCAGTACGTTGTCTGCCACAGAATCTGACTCAAAAGTAAATTATTTTTCGTGGAACTATTTTGTGAAATTCGATGAGAATGGCGACCAGTTGGTTTCCGCCGAAGAGATTCCCGATGACGTTATGATTACAATGGACCCCGATTTGCCTG
This sequence comes from Candidatus Hinthialibacter antarcticus, assembly GCA_030765645.1. NCBI lineage: Bacteria > Candidatus Hinthialibacterota > Candidatus Hinthialibacteria > Candidatus Hinthialibacterales > Candidatus Hinthialibacteraceae > Candidatus Hinthialibacter > Candidatus Hinthialibacter antarcticus. The sequence continues at coordinate 31,065 of JAVCCE010000057.1, forward strand.
AGGGTAAAATGCCCGCCGAAGGCATTATTGAATGGGTGGATCGCGACCAGAGCCGTTCAATGTCAGAAGAAGAACTGACCAATTTTATTAACCTGGTTTCATTGAATGTGCGCTCGTCAATCAAAGCGGTGAAGTCTGACGGCAAAGGGAAGAACGAAGTGGTTTGGAAATATGAACGCTCGATTCCTTACATGCCTTCCAGCATCTATGTCGACGGTCTCGTCTATCTCTGCAAGGCGGGCGGGGTTGTTACATGCCTGGACGCAAAAACCGGCGAAGAGGTCTATCGAAAACGATTGGGCGTCAAGGAAAATTATTCGTCGTCTCCTGTCTCCGCGAACGGGCGTATTTATATCTCATCACAGGCTGGAAAAATCACCGCATTCACAACAGGTCGCGAGCCGGAAGTTTTAGGGACGAACGATTTGGGCGAAGGCGTCAACGCGACGCCGATGATTGCAGACGACGCAATCTATGTGAGAACCGAAACCGCCTTATGGGCGTTTGGTAAATGATTGTTTGAAAGAGGATTTGGGCAGTGAGGCTTCGGGTGCGCTTACCGCACAGTATTTTGTCAAACCCTCTTAGGCGCTGGTTAAATCATCAGGCTTGGGCGCATCTTCCGTGAGGGCTTTCATGCCCTTAAGCAAGAGACGCACCCAAGCCTGTTATTTTTTTACGATAGAAGAATCTGAAATGGTATTCCATTTGACGCGAGTCGTTATTTGGTGATATCTTCCGCAATGGGAGAGTTCACCATGAAACGAAAGTACATCATCGAAGCCAGCATCGCGGGAGTTGTGCTTGCTATTATATTTGCCTTAACGATCCCGCATTTTCTTCATGTTCAAGCGCAAGGTAAGGCAGCCGCGATGCAAGCGTTTGGGAACCAAATCATTGATTCGATTGTAAAAGACAAAACTCATTTACATCAATTGATGAATAAAATGAGTCAGGGGCAGGTTTTTGAAGGGAGTTCTACTTACCATCAAAGAAATGCTAGTAGAGGGCAACATTATTCAAAAACGTATGGGATTTATATAGAAAACAATTTTGTGGCTGATGTGTTTCCTGATATTGAGAAATTGAATTGGGACTATAGCAATATTGGGATATCGGTTGTGTGTGCATATCCTTATGAATCAAACGGTATTAAGCATGAATCTGATTTTGAACAAGAACCTTTTTTAGTTTGGGTTGCAATTTGTGTTGGAAGAGAACTGAAGTTTCCGCCGCGCAAGTTTTTTAATGTGGAAGTCGGCGATGATGAATTCATGCAATTAAATAGGACCCATATTCCCTATAGCCCGTCAAATGGTCTCGACAGTTATGGCGAGTTTCTTTCGAGTACGGAGCCGTTCTGGCCTAAAAAGAAACCTGCATTCATGGAGCCGTCGCCGGAAGATGAGTGACTTTAAGGCAACTTCTCGCGGTAGGCTTTTTTTGTGTATAATCAACTCATGAAGTAAACAGTTGAATGGACTTGCCGATATGAATGCGAATGCAGAAAAAATTATGTTAGAAGCGCTCGAGTTGCCCCCTGGCGTTCGCGCGCTGATTGTGGAAAAACTGATCGAGAGTTTAGACGCCGCCCCGACGACTGAACTTTCGCCCGAATGGAAAGCCGAGATTCAAAAACGTTGTCAAGAAATTGATCGCGGCGCGGTTGAACTTCGCGATGTAGATGACGTGTTTAAGCAAGCGGCTCAGTCGTTGCCATGAAGAAAACCGTTTTTCATCCAGACGCCCAAACAGAAATGACTGAAGCGGCGATCTATTACGAATCTCTCCAACAAAACCTCGGCAAACGCTTTCTCGCCTCCGTCAAAGACAGCATCCATCGCGTCCAAATCAATCCTGTGTTATATCCTGTAATTGAACTTGATGTCCGGCGGTGTCTTGTTCGTCCATTTCCCTTCGGCGTCATGTATCGAGATATGCCCGGCAAGATTATTGTCGTCGCCGTGATGCACCTTCACCGGGAACCCGGTTATTGGAAAGACCGGAAAAACTAAAATAAACCTTATAACTTGCTAAAGATTGTCATGAATTTGGCGGAAAATACTTGACAGAGTCAACTAATGCAGCCAAAATAGTTGACATGGTCAAGTTTTTTTTAGACGCCCCAGGCTGATCCACAAGAGATTCACGATGGACCGGTATCGCGCTTGACCACTTAAACCAAGAAAATTCAGATAATAGTAACGTATAAAGGAGTCAGTTGATGTCCTCATCTAACGAAACCATCCAGGACGCGCTACAAGAATATAAATACGGTTTCGTCACCGATGTCGAAGTGGAAGCGTTCCCAAAAGGGATCAACGAAGACATCGTCCGCATGATATCGGCCAAGAAAAACGAGCCGGAATTCATGTTGGAGTGGCGTTTGAAGGCTTTTCGCCATTGGTTGGAGATGAAAGAGCCGCAATGGCCCCATTTTAAGTACGGCCCTATCGACTACCAGGACGCCTACTACTACGCCGCGCCTAAATCAGACAAAGACAAGCCCAAAAGCCTGGATGAAGTTGATCCTGAGATTTTAGAAACCTACAACAAACTCGGCATCCCGCTGAAAGAACAAGAAGTGCTGGCGGGGGTTGCTGTGGATGCGGTGTTTGACAGTGTGTCTGTCCATACATCGTATAAAGAGAAACTCGCAGAGTTGGGCATTATCTTCTGCTCGTTCTCAGAAGCCGTTTTGAATCATCCCGACCTGGTGAAGAAATACCTGGGTACGGTGGTTCCGTATACGGACAACTTCTATGCGACGCTCAACTCCGCCGCATTCAGCGATGGCTCGTTTGTGTATGTGCCGAAGGGCGTACGCTGTCCGATGGAGCTCTCGACCTATTTTCGTATTAACGCCGAAAATACCGGACAGTTTGAGCGGACGCTGATCATCGCCGATGAGGGTTCGTATGTCAGTTATCTCGAAGGCTGCACCGCGCCGCAACGCAGCACCCAGCAGCTACACGCCGCAGTGGTCGAACTGGTTGCGCTCAAAGGCTCGACCATCAAGTATTCGACCGTACAGAATTGGTACCCCGGCGATAAAGACGGCAACGGCGGCATTCTTAACTTCGTCACCAAGCGCGGCAAGGCGCTGGAAGATTCGAAAATCTCGTGGACGCAGGTCGAAACCGGTTCTGCGATTACGTGGAAATACCCCAGCTGCATCTTGCAGGGCGATAACGCAGTCGGTGAGTTTTATTCCGTTGCGTTGGCCAATAATCACCAGCAGGCCGATACCGGGACGAAGATGGTGCACATCGGCAAGAACACCAAGAGCACCATTATCTCAAAAGGCATTTCCGCCGGGCAGGGACAAAATACCTACCGCGGCCAAGTCAAGATCATGAAGAACGCCGACGGCGCCCGCAACTATACCCAGTGCGACTCGATGTTGATGGGCGACCGCTGCGGAGCGCATACGTTCCCGTATATTGACGTACACAACAACACCGCTCACATCGAGCACGAAGCGACTACATCGAAGATCGGCGAAGACCAGATTTTCTATTGCCAACAGCGCGGGCTTTCGGAAGAAGATGCGGTCAACCTCATCGTTAACGGCTTTTGTAAGGAAGTGTTTCGCGAATTGCCGATGGAATTCGCCGTCGAAGCGCAGAAACTTCTCAGCATCAGCCTCGAAGGCAGCGTCGGGTGATTTCACCCTTTCTTAAGCGATGGCGTAGTTCCTTCTCCCTCTGGGAGAAGGTTAGGATGAGGGTTAAAAAAGTTGCATTGTGAAAGTGCAATGTAAGCCCTCACCCCAGCCCTCTCCCAGTGGGAGAGGGAGCCGAGTGTGCGACTTAGCCCCACTTTTTAAGGGGAATGGCGCTGCAGGGGCAGGGGTAAATAGCGAAAGACAATCAAAAATATTGAAATCATACGGAGACAAAGACATGTTGTTAGACATTAAAAACCTTCATGCCTCAATCGACGGCAAGGAAATTTTGAAGGGCGTGAACCTGACCGTAAACCCCGGCGAAGTACACGCCATCATGGGGCCGAACGGCTCCGGCAAAAGTACGCTCTCGCAGGTGCTGGCGGGCAACGACGCCTACGAAGTCACGGCGGGCGAAATCATGTTCAATGGAAAAGACCTGCTCGAATTGGAACCGGACGAACGCGCCTGCGAAGGCATCTTTATGGCGTTTCAATATCCGGTTGAGATTCCCGGTGTGCAGAACAATTACTTTTTGAAGACCGCTTACAATGCGATTCGCAAATATCGCGGCCAAGAGGAAGTCGATGCGGTGACGTTTATCAAATTGCTGAAAGAAAAAGCCAAACTGGTTGATCTTGATGACAAACTGATGAAGCGAAATGTCAACGAAGGCTTCTCGGGCGGCGAAAAAAAGCGCAATGAGATTTTCCAAATGGCGGTGTTGGACCCTCTTTTGGCGGTGCTGGATGAAACCGATTCCGGCCTCGACGTTGACGCGTTGCGCACGGTCGCGGGCGGCGTGGATAAATTGCGCGACGACAAGCGCGGCATTATTTGCATCACCCACTATCAGCGCATCCTCAATTATCTGGAGCCGGACATTGTTCACATTCTCGCCAATGGCAAGATTGTGCGCACCGGCGGCAGCGACCTTGCCCATGAAGTCGAAGCGAAGGGCTACGCCTGGTTAGACGAAGGCGCAGCGTAAGAAGTCCCGAAACGCGAACCTCGATGGAGACTGTTTGACTATGTGCGCACAATCCACAACGGAATTACAAGAAGCCAAGGCGCCTTACAAGGCGGCGTTTGAGGCCCTTTCAAAAAATATAACGGGTCAGGAACCCTCCTGGTTGTCGGAGATTCGCAAAGAGGCGTTCAGCCGCTTTGATGAACTCGGCTTTCCCACGACCCGGCAGGAAGAATGGCGCTTTACCAACGTCCGCGCTTTGGCGGCGCAGGAATTTTCCATTGCGGAAGAGGCCGCGTCCTATCCGAAGGACGCGTTTCTGGCTGCTTCCGTCCCGGCGCAAGACGCCTATCGTCTTGTGTTCGTGAATGGTTTATTCTCGACAGAATTGTCCGATCTCGCCGACATTCCCGCGAACATCAAAGTCGGCTCGCTGGCCTCAGCCTTACTCAGCGACCCGGCGGCGGTCGAGCCTCATCTGGCTCGCTTAGGTAGTTACGAAGCCAACCCGTTTGCTGCGTTGAATACCGCCATGATGCGGGACGGCGCGGTGGTTTTTGTACCGCAGGGCGTGATTTTAGATAAACCGGTTCACTTGATTTATTTGAGCAACGCCAGCGAAGGCGCTGTTGTGAGTTATCCGCGTACGCTGGTGATTGCGGGCAATAATTCGCAATTCAACGTGATCGAATCATTTGCTGGAATCGGCGAGACTTACTTCACCAACGCCGTGACCGAAATCGTCGCGGGCGAGAATGTAAACGTGCACCTGGTTCGCTTACAACGCGAAGAAGAGACCGCCTATCACATCTCGACCACGAAGGCGCTGTTAGCGAAAGACGCTGTGGTGAAACACCACAACATCTGCTACGGCGCCGCATTGACGCGCAATAGCATCGACGCCGTCCTCGACGCCGAAGGCATTGATTGTACGCTGAACGGGCTGGTGTTGGCTCGCGGCAAACAACACGTCGACAACCAAACCACGCTGTTCCACGAAAAGCCCCATTGCCACAGTTGGGAAATGTACAAGTCAATTCTTGACGGTGAATCTCAATCGATATTCAAAGGCAAGATTTTTGTCCAGCAGGATGCGCAAAAAACGGACGCCAAACAAAATAGCCAGGGGCTATTGCTTTCTGATAAAGCCAGCGTTCACTCGATGCCCCAGTTAGAGATTTACGCGGACGACGTGAAGTGCACCCACGGCGCCACCACGGGTCGGCTCAACGAACAGGCGATTTTTTACGCGCAGACGCGCGGCATTTCAAAGCCGCAAGCCCGCGCGATGTTGACCTATGCGTACGCCAAGGAAGTGGTGGACGAGATTCCGCTGGAAGCAGTGCGTGAAGAACTCGACGCGCTAATCAGCAGCCGTCTGCCCGTATAAACCGCCGCGCCTTTAGGCCGGCGTGACAAGGAACTACTATGTGCTGCGCACTGAACGCCGTGTATCAATCAAACTCCGTATTGGACCCAAACGCCGTGTTTGACGTTGAACGCATTCGCGAGGATTTCCCCATTTTGCGCCAGCAGGTGCATGGCAAGCCGCTGGCCTATCTCGACAACGCCGCCTCGGCGCAGAAGCCGCAGGTTGTCATTGATGCGATGAACGAAGTGATGACTTCGTATTATTCCAACATTCATCGCGGCGTTCATAAACTCAGCGAACTCTCAACGCGGGGGCACGATGAAGCGCGGGTGAAAGTCAGCGCGTTTCTCAATGCGCCAGACGAAAAGCAAGTTATCTTTGTGCGCAACGCAACTGAAGGAATCAATCTCGTTGCCCGTACATGGGCTGACGCCAATCTCAAGCCCGGCGATGAAATTCTTATTACCCACATGGAGCACCACTCCAACATTGTGCCCTGGCAGATGGCCTGTGAACGCACTGGCGCGACGTTGAAGGTGGTCCCGGTTTTAGACAACGGCGAACTCGATCTAGATGGGTTTGATTCATTGTTGAATGAAAAAACCAAACTGGTCGGCGTGGTTCATGTCTCGAATGCGCTGGGCACGATCAACCCGGTTGAAGAGATTATCAAGCGCGCGCATCAACAGGGTGCGTTGGTATTAGTTGACGGCGCTCAGTCAACGCCCCACATGCGCGTTGACGTGCAAGCGATGGATTGCGACTTTTTTGTGTTCTCCGGGCATAAGGTGTATGGGCCGTCCGGGGTGGGAGCGCTCTATGGAAAGCGCGAACATCTCGAAGCCATGCCGCCGTTATTCGGCGGAGGCGATATGATTACGTCCGTCTCGTTTGAAAAAACCGTCTATAACGAAATTCCCTATAAATTTGAAGCGGGTACGCCCGACATCATCGGCGCCATTGGCCTGGGCGCGGCGATTGATTATCTCGAATCGGTTGGATTAGATGCCATCGCTGCGTATGAAAATGAACTGCTGGAATATGGAACCGCGAAACTCGCCGACATTGCGGATGTGAAGATGATAGGGACGGCGCCCCAAAAAGCGGCCATCCTGAATTTTGTTCTCGATTGCGCGCATCCCCATGATATCGGCACCATTTTAGATCAAGACGGTATCGCGGTGCGCACCGGACACCATTGCACCGAGCCGCTGATGAAGCGCTTTAACGTCCCCGCGACTGCGCGGGCGTCGATGTCGTTTTATAATACCAAAGAAGAAATTGACCGGCTGGCGGACGGCATTCGTAAAGTAGTCCGTCTGTTTCGTTAGATGAAAACAACGGCGGAAGAATTATACCGGGCCGTTATACTTGAACATGCGCGGCAGCCGCATCATTGCCGCGAGATGGACGGCGCAGACCGCACGGCGGTCGGCTATAATCCATTATGCGGCGACCGCTGCACCGTGTATTTGCAGATGCCGGATGAACGGATTGAGCAGGCGGCGTTCACCAATGAAGGCTGCGCGATTTCAACCGCTTCGGCGTCGATCATGGCCCAACTGGTCGAAGGCAAGACGCAGGCCGAGGCGCTCAGTTTGTTTGAGCAATTGCAACGATGGCTAACGGACGAAGCGCAACCGTCCCAACCGCCGGAGAACGGGTCTTTGCTTTTTGCGCTCGCGGGTGTGCGTGATTTTCCCATGCGGGTAAAATGCGCATTATTGCCCTGGAAAACGCTGGATGCCGCGCTGAACCATCAGCGCGATGCCGTAACGACAGAATAGAATGAAATAGAGGTATTATTTATGGAAGGCGCTTCCACTTCACAAGCCGACGTACAAGAACGCATCATCGAAGCGTTAAAAACTTGTTACGACCCTGAAATTCCGGTTGATATTTATGAACTGGGGTTGATCTATACCATTGATTATCGCCCCGACGATAAGTTCGCCGACGTCACCATGACGCTGACCTCGCCCGCCTGTCCGGTCGCGGGGACGCTGCCGGGTGAAGTCGAAGACAAGGTGCGCACCGTTGACGGCGTCGATGACGCCAAAGTTGAAGTGGTGTGGGACCCGCCCTGGACCCCCGACCTGATGTCAGAAGCCGCCCAGCTGGAACTGGGCTTCTAAATTAATCCTACAAACAACGGACACCCGTAGGGGGCGCAGCGTGCTGCGCCCTTTTTTAATTGTAATGACGTAAAACAGCGGACTGGGGGGCGTCTCTCTTCGCTTCGGTACAGGGCTTCACGCCCTCTTTACACAGGCGCTTTTACTATGCGCGTGTGGACACGTGCGCTCCAATTTGCCGCCCTTCGTTAAGTTTCCTGCCCTCTTTGTATCTAATTTGAAGGAAGAAAGTTGGAATACTTTTTTGAAAATCGATTTATTCAGTCAATTTTTCAAGCCTATGTAATGCAATACTTTAGTGCAGTGGTTCCTGGGTAGATGCGGCAAAGCATGACATTCCTAGTAATATTTAGAAGTGAGATTTTGTGTTGACAGAAATGTATATTCACCATATTATTTCCTTCGAACGTACAATACAAAACGTACAATACAACTTGAGGAGAGGCAAAATGAAGACTTCAAAGTTGTGTATCGGTATTATTGTTATCTCATCAATTCTCATTCTCTCATTTGCGATCAAACAAGTCTGGGCAGCGTGCTCTAGTATATCATTCGGAAACACGAAATACTTCTATTTTGATGTTGTTGCTTCTCCACACTGCTTAACTTATGGTATTACCCAAAATGATTTAAAAACTGCAATAGAAAATGCAGATTATTACATTCAATCACCACAGCCAGAGATTACAAACCCAGATTGGGATAAAACAGCAAGTGTGCATTTTTACTTATCTGATTTCATCGCTCCTACTTCTCAGGAGATGATTGATTATAATTTGACTGAATATGTAGATCTATATTCTGAATTTGTAAATTGGATGCATTACACATGTCTTAAAACAGATTATGTAAGATTATTTATGGTATATGATACTACTGTATATCCAGGTGCATCAACACTTGGTCAATCTTTGCAGCGTTTAAAAGATACATATCCATTATGTGAATGTTACTGTTTTGATGGTTTACCTTGGCCCATATTATATGATGGTGAGTTCTTCTTAAGCCATAATAGTTATCAACGCTCTATAGTAATTGCTCATGAATTTCAACATACATTAGTTATAGGCGATGCCTACTATGATTGCCCACAAAATATCATGTCAGCAGATATATGGAGTGGCTTTCATGGTTCTCGAGTATTGCAAGTGCAAAGAATGCATGATTCGAATGCGATGTGCCCTACTTGTTATAAAAGGGTAACTGATCAGCTCCCAAACGTACATTGTGATTATTATGATGGACTTTAATTCATTTTTTCAAGAAAGGTATTCCAAAATGTATGCCAATAGACTAATAGTTATATCGGTTTTAATTCTGCTCTCAACTTCTGTTTTTAGTGCTTTCTCGCATGTAATTGTTATTAATGAAAAAACAGATAAAACAAAAGCGGTTCAAGAAATCAGCAGGTTTACTTACAATCAGAAGCATTTCAGCGTAATGATGGATGCGCTGGGTAAAGATGCGATTGATATAATAGGCAAAGAGTTTAACGAAGCCACTTCTGTATTAGAAAAAAAGAACTTGCTTCTCATGTTAAGGCATTTTAAAAAAGATGCAAAGAAGCATGTAAATGATCTCAAAAAATATATTGATAGTAATATGGGTAAAGAACTGTCAAAAGCTGAGTTCAGTTGCTTGCTTATTTCATTTGATACTCTCGCTCAAATTTCTGATGACAGGAAGTATTTGTTTGAATTTGCTGCTGATATTTTGTATGATCAATATTGGGAGAATAAACGTCTTCCAATAGTGACCGATGGATTGCAGGATGAATCGATAGTAAATATGCGTATTAAGAAAAAAGCAAGCAATGTTCTTGCTTGGATTGGCGGCGAAGATGCAAGGTTGGTTTTAGAGGATGTGGCAAACTATGAGGAATCATTAGGTAATAATAAACTATCATTTGCGCTGAGAAGTCAATCTAATTTAATTAAAGAAAATGGTTCGCTTGAAGCAATGGAGTTAAAGTAATTGAATAATTCGTGAAATAGACCGTTTTCTTTTTGGTTTAAGGAGAAATAGTTATGAATGTACTTCGGTCGATTATTATTGGATTATTACTTTTGTTAATTTTGTCATCATCTTTCTCTGAAACCATTGCAATAAAAGCTGTAGAAGGTCTGCGTTATACATGGGGGCTGTTCCCTCGCCCACCACTCACTATCGATGGGCCAGCAATTCCTTTAACTGTTGAGTCTATGACAGGTGTTGAGAGAGCAACGATTGAAATAGACGTATGGCGATTCAAGATCGAATCTCTCAATACATTTAACTCAGGTTTCTCTTATCGCTTTGAGCAAAATGGTAGTAGAGTGACCATTATCATCGAGCGAAAAAATTCTGCGACATCTTCAGCAAATATAGGGCTACAACTCATCCCCAATTACACAGAACCACGATGGGAAAAGAACACAAAAACCTTTGGGCAATTTCGGATTGTACGCGCGAATTTTGAATTCAGAGAAGGCGTTGAAAATAGGATTGCTGAGTTTCACCACGGCAGTTGGTATGTCTATGACGATAACATTATGAATGGATGGAGCGTAAATCTGTTTTCTAAAATAGACAACCAGCCATTAAATGGCGTCTATGTTCAACTGGTTGGCTTGGCTGATACGCCAACTATATTCTCCTATGAAGGCAAGCGGTTTGGATTAGATACGAATGAAGACGGCTATTCGTTTGCTACTCTCCCAGACTTCGATCCCTCAATCCTTCATGACGGCGACGGGTTTCCCGCATGGTTTTATTTGGACTTTCCTGAAGGCTCGCCCTATGAATCAAGAGTGATGAAAGTCCATTCACAGCCGCCTAACCATAATCTCCACTTCGAACTCTACGTCAGCCCCACCAGCAGCGCCCACGATTGGCAGATGTATCAGTAGACGGTAGTAAAAATTCATCCTGTCATCGATATCCACAATCAGGCAATGCTTGGGTGTTGTGGATACACCCGTGTCCAGTTGACGCTGGCGTAGCGATTCGATATTGTTTATAGTAGACTCTGTAGGATGCAAGGGTCTGTATCTTGGCTTTATTTGCTCATTGTGGTAGGTTTCACTCTCGGCCATGGGCCATTGGCAACGCGTAACGTTTTTCGTGGAGATCACTTATGCCGACGTTTTCATACAAAGCGATGGATAAAGCGGGCAAAGAAGTCCGCGGCAACATCGAAGCCACCGGCGAGGACGCTGTCGTCGAACGCCTCCGAAGCATGGGGTATTACGTTACCCAAATCAACAAACACAAAGCCGGCATGGGTCAGATGGACCTCAACGACCTGCCGATTGTCCGCATCATCGGGAAGATTATTTCCCGGGGCAAGGTGCCCCTGAAGCACATGTCGGCTTTTTCGCGCCAGTTGGCGACGCTGATCGGCGCAGGTTTGCCTTTGTTGCGTAGTTTGCAGATCCTCGGCGAACAGATCGAAGACCGCAACCTGAAAGACGCCTTGCAGAAAATTATTGAATCAGTCGAAGGCGGTAGCTCCCTGTCGGAAGCGATGGGAAAATTTCCCCGCATCTTTAACCGCCTGTACGTCAACATGGTCAAGGCGGGTGAAATCGGCGGTGCGCTCGAGCAAGTTCTCGACCGTCTCGCTCTCTTCCAGGAAAAAAGCCAGGCGGTGCGCTCTAAGGTCAAGGGCGCGATGTGGTATCCCGCTGTTGTTATTAGTATCGCCCTTATCGTTGTCGCGGTCATTTTGATCTTTGTTGTTCCCAACTTCGCCGCGATGTTTGAAGGCCTCGGCGGCGAATTGCCGTTCCTGACCCAGCTGCTGGTCGACTTCAGCGACGGGCTGGTGATTTATTGGTATCTTCCCTTGATTGCCATTGGCAGCATCATCGGCCTCTTTAATTTTTTAAATAGTTTCCCCAATGGGCGGTATATCATAGATCGCGGGCTATTGAGGCTTCCGATTTTTGGCACCATTGTGCAAAAATCCGCCGTGGCGCGGTTTGCGCGTACCTTCGGAACGCTGTTGGATACGGGCGTCCCCATTTTGCAGACGCTGTTGATCGTTAAAGACACATCCGGCAACGAAGTGGTTTCGCGGGCGATGATTGATATTCACGCTTCGATTCGCGACGGCGATACCGTCTCCGAGCCGATGAAGTCCTTCTCGATTTTCCCTCCGCTGGTGGTTCACATGATCGCGGTCGGTGAAGAAACCGGTGCGCTAGACAAAATGCTCATCAAAGTCGCCGAAGCCTATGAACGCGAAGTTGATGATGCGGTCGATGGTTTGGCGAAACTGATCGAACCGTTGATGATCGTCGGTCTTGGGGGCATTATCGGTACGGTCGTTGTCGCGTTGTACCTACCGATCTTTACCATTACCAACCAGATTAAATAACGCGCCTCATTCAGATTTTTATTCCGTCCCCGTTGGAACCTTCCGGCGGGGACTTTTGGTTTTAGGGAAAGAAGCCTGCTCGAGCGAATCGAGAGCGTTTGCGTTGCTTTGCCTCGAAAAAAACACCAGCCAGAGGTATACTGGTTGTTTCTACTCTATCCGAGACAGGATGGTCTATGTCCTCTGAGAAACCCATTATCGTTCAAAGTGACCGAACGGTATTTCTTGAAGTTGAATCGCCCGTTTTTGAAGAAGCCCGCGACGCTCTGGGTACATTCGCTGAACTGATTAAATGTCCTGAGCACATTCATACCTATGTCATTTCTCCCCTTTCATTATGGAACGCCGCCAGCGCGGGGTGTACGCCCGAAGACGTGTTGCGTGTTCTGCGCGATTATTCTAAATATTCTGTGCCGGAGAATGTTGAAACCGACATCGTAGAATACATGAGCCGCTATGGGCGGCTGGTGTTAGAGCGCGACGGCGAACGGCTGTTGTTGAAAAGCGATGACGCCATGCTGCTCGAAGAAATTGCGCGGCACAAAAAAACCCATGCGTTCGTCAGCGAACGCTTAGATGAAAACACCATTGTCATTGGCGGCGCTTATCGCGGCCATTTAAAACAAGACCTGATCAAGATTGGTTTCCCTGTCCGCGATCTGGCGGGGTATGTTGAGGGCGACGTGTTAGAAATGGGGCTGAACGAACAAACGCCAAGCGGCGCTCCGTTCGGCTTGCGCGACTACCAACGCTCGGCGATTTCAGCGTTTCACCGCGACGGCAGCGCGGCGGGCGGCAGCGGCGTGATCGTATTGCCCTGCGGGTCAGGAAAAACCATCATCGGTTTGGGCGCGATGGCGAAACTTCAGCGACGGACGCTCATCTTGGCGACTAATGTTGTCGCGCTGCGGCAGTGGAAACGTGAGATCATTGAAAAAACATCGTTGACCGAAGATCAGGTTTGTGAATATAGCGGCGAGACCAAAACCATCGGCCCTGTCACCATCGCCACCTACCAGATTTTGACCTATCGCAAGAAGAAAACTGATGAGTATCCTCATTTGAAATTATTTGAAGCCCAAGACTGGGGGCTGATTATTTATGACGAAGTCCACTTGTTGCCGGCGCCGGTGTTTCGTATCACGGCTGACATTCAAGCGCGGCGCCGCCTGGGGCTGACTGCGACCCTGGTGCGTGAAGACGGCCATGAGAGCGATGTGTTTAGTTTGATCGGGCCGAAGTGTTTTGATATCCCTTGGAAGGTGTTGGAAAAACAGGGGTGGATCGCCACCGCGCAATGCCACGAAAAGCGGGTGCCGCTGCCGATGGAGGCGCGGCGCGAATACGTGATGTCGCCGCCGCGAACGCAATACCGCATTGCGTCTGAGAATTCGGTGAAACTGGATGTGATCGAAGATTTGTTAAAAAAACACGCCAACGAACAAGTGTTGGTGATTGGACAGTATCTGCGTCAGCTGCGGGTCGTTGCCAGCGCGTTTCACTTGCCGCTGCTAACCGGCAGCACGCCCAACTCTGAGCGGGAAGCCTTGTTTAAAAAATTTCGCGACGGTGAAGTGAAGCACCTGGTGGTTTCTAAAGTGGCGAACTTTGCGGTTGACTTGCCCGAAGCCAGCGTTGCGATTCAGATATCCGGTTCCTTCGGGTCGCGGCAGGAAGAAGCGCAACGCTTGGGACGCATCCTCCGCCCCAAGGGCGATGCGGGCGGCGCGCATTTTTATACGATCGTTACGCGCGACAGTTCGGAGGGCGAGTTCGCCCAAAAACGCCAACGCTTTCTGGCTGAACAAGGCTATCAATATTCGATTGAAAATATCGAGGCGTCGGCGCCAGCGCCGGTTGCGCCCATTGGAGGGCCGCCGGGCGATTGATGAACCTCTATCAGATGCTGACCCATATTCCACACGAACGCTTACAGCGCATCGCCGAGGCGTTCGGCTCGGGCGCGTACTCGCCGTCGAAACGCAACCTGCTGCAGTCGATCAGCGGGCGCTACCGCGATGCGGAATTTATCGCGGATTTGGTCAATGATCTGCCCTATGAATGCCGGGGGTTGTTGCGCGGGCTGACATTTTTTACGCCGCCCCAACAAGAAGATTTTACACTGTCCGCCGAACTCGCGGCAGGATGGCGCCATGAAACGCCTCTGCGCGACCTCGTCGAAGAAATCGCAGGCAACGGCCTGTTGTTCCATAATGATTTTCATCTCAACGGACGCGTGGTGTTGCCGTTTGAATTGCGCGAGATTTTGCGCAGCGCGTTTATTTCTCAATTTAAACCGCTGGAACCCAAGCAGACATCCGCTGAATCCATGCTGGCGTCGCGGCATGTGAGCGTCGAGGCGGTGTATCATTTATTATGCGTGTTGTTGCATGTCCGCGCCAAACAAACGCAAAAAGGGTCTTTCCATAAACGTATTTATGAGCGTTGGGTGGAACGCATTGGCGAAGACCAGGCGACCCAGCACCGCTTTGATTTCGCCGAAGCGTTTGCGCTTCATCATCATTTGATTCGCGCCAACGACAGCGCGTTTAAACTGAGCGATAACGCTGCCGTTTGGTTTGCGAAATCTGAAACCTCGCGCCGCCGCGACGTCTGGCGGTTTTTGTTGAATCAACATATTGAGCCGAGCCGCGCGTTTCAGCGCTTATTGGTGTTGTTGGCCGCCGCCGAGTCGGAAACCGAAACCGGCGCCCGTTTTTCTGTTCGCGACCTTTTGTCTGAATTAGAACTTAACGCTTGGAGCGAAGAGTCGAAAGTGGTGACGCCCGAATCATTGACGGCGCGGCTGCGCTTGCTCGAAGCGGCGGGCGTGATCATTCTGGATGATGCGAAAGACCCGCAAATTACCGGGCTGACTTCATGGGGGCGCAAGATGCTTTCGCTGCAAACTCAGGAAGAACCCGAAAGCCAGCCGTCCGAGAAAGCGCCGATCATCATTCAGCCCAATTTTGATGTGTTGGTCCCGCCCGATTTTGCCTACGACCAATTATGGCGCATGGAGAAAATCTCTAACTTTCGCCGTCGCGATGTGATGACCGAATTTCACCTCTCTCAAAAAAGCCTGCTGCGCGCGATGCGGCGCGGCTGGACAGCGGAGTCGATCTATTCGTTTTTGAGTGAGAGCGCTGGCGGGCGCATCCCCGACCTGGTGCAATTCAGCATTCAGGAATGGTGCGCCAAGTATGGTCGCGTTCGCTTTGAAAAAGTGGTGTTGGTTGAATGCAATGACGCCGATTTGGCCGAAGAAATTTCACACTTGCCGGACGCAAGCAACGTCCTGCAGCGTCGCGTGTCGCCGACCCATTTCGCTGTTCCTGTCAGTCAGGCGAAAGCGCTGTTTCAGCGCTTGAGAGAAAAAGGCTACGAACCGTCATCGAAGCAAACGACATCGGATATTGACTCGTGAGGAGCGATATGAAACTTGGATTCCATTGGGCTTTATTGATTGCAATTGCGTTATTCATTGGCTGCGGTACTTCTAATGAACTTCCCTCATGGTTTCAACCGCGAACGGGCGAAGTGACGCCGTCGGGAATCACCTTAGGCGAAATTTTTCGTATGAACGAAGCCGCCGAGCCGCGCAGCCTTGATCCGGTGCGCACTGGCGAATCGACGGCGACCGTACTCACCACTCAGATGTATGACGGCCTGGTGAACTTAGATCCCAATTTAAATATTGTGCCCGGCTTGGCGGAATCGCACCAGATTTCGGAAGACGGCTTGCTGTATTCCTTCAAAATCCGCAAGGGCGTGATGTTCCATGACAACCCGTGTTTTGCTGACGGTAAAGGGCGCGAAGCAAATGCGCATGACGTGAAGTATTCGTTTCAGCGCTTGTTAGACCCGACCACGCAATCGACTGGCGCCTGGGTATTTGTAGACAACGTCATCGGCGCAAAAGAATTTCGCGACAAGACCGCTGGCGACGTCGAAGGCTTTGAAGTGGTTGATGACTATACATTTAACATTCATTTGCACACGCCGTTCTCGGCGTTCTTGCAGCGTCTGGCGATGACCTACTGCTTTATTGCGCCGCACGAAGCGGTTGAACATTACGGCGCGGATTTCTTTCAAAACCCGGTTGGCACCGGGGCGTTTCGGTTTGTGCATTGGAAGCCCGGCCAAGACATCCTCATGCTGCGTCATCCCAACTATTGGAAGAAAGACAAAGACGGCGTCTCCATGCCTTATTTGGATGGAGTGCGTTGCACGTTTATTCAAGACATGAAGATTGAGTTCATCGAATTTGATTCGGGCAATTTGGACCGTCTCTATTACATTCACGATGACTTGTTCACCACCTTGATGACGGAAGAGAACCAACTGCGGCCCGGTTACAACCAATATCAATTGCTGACCGAAGATTTATTGCTGCTGCAATATTATGGCTTCAACGTCACCATGGAGCCGTTCACCGATAAACGCGTTCGGCAAGCGTTCAACTACGCCATTGATCGCGAAAGCATCATCAAGTTTGTTTTGCATGGGCGGGGTACGCCCGCCGACGGAATCGTTCCTCACTCGATGCCCAACTATGAAAACATCACAACGGGATTTAATTACGATCTCGAAAAAGCCAAGCAACTGATGGCGGACGCTGGCTATCCCAACGGCGAAGGGCTGGATGATATCACACTTGAACTCAACAGCGGCGGCACCATCAATGAACTGGTTGCCGAGGCGATCCAAAATCAACTGATGCAACTCGGCGTGACCATTCGCATGCAAGTAGTGGAATGGACCCAACACTTACAAAAAATTGACGACGGCGAGACTTCGTTCTTTCGCTTGGGGTGGATCGGCGATTATCCCGACCCGGAAAATTATCTTGCGTTAATGTGGAGCAAAAACTTCACGCCCAAAGGCACCAACTATTCGCGCTACAGCAACCCGGAATTTGACCGTTTGTTTGAAGAAGCAACGCGCATCACCGACGAAAAACGGCGGGTTGAATTTTATCAACAAGCCGAGAAAATCGCTTACGAAGACGCGCCGGTGTTGTTCTTGTATTTTGGCAAACGCTACCGTTTGCTGCAGCCGTATGTGAACAAGTACGTCTACAACGCGCAGGAGCGCGATATACTTTCGGAAGTGTGGATGCAGTTCCCGGAAGAAGCAGCCGTAGAGTAAGAAGTTTTACCGCAAGTAGAACGCGCCGCGATTCAAATGAGTCGCGGCGCGTTTTTATTAATTGATCGAGAAGTCATCGGTCATAAACAACTCGCGGAAGTGTTGGTGTTCGGGGTTGTCGAGCAGTTCGGCGTTTTCAAGCACTTCTTGATATTCAATGAACTGCTCGCTGAACATCTTATTGACCTTCAGCCTCCTTGAGGCATAGTCGGCCTCTTGCCCCGGCATCAAAATCACGCGATTGCTGGGCGTTTCATATTCGGTGAGTTGTTCATAGGCGATGGCATAGGAACGCTTGCCCTCGTCTTGAAAAACGGGCATTTTATACAGCCCGGACCACCACAAAATCAACTCGCCAACCGTCTCGTAAAAACGGATCATTTCACGCGGATTGTCGGCGTCAATGTTGGCTTCCCAATCGGCAAGGATATTTTCAATGCTGGCTCCACCAGTTTGCATTGGCAAGAAACGAATAAACACTTTGGTGAGATAGTCCAATGCGAGCGGGTCGGGAATCCAATGGCAACGCAAAAACGAACGCCCGAGTGAAGAGCGGAACAGTTTGACCAATTCTGGATAGGCGTCTTTATAGCGAAGGTGTGCGGCGTCGTTCCATCGTTGGTCGGTCGGATGAATGGTCTCTTTCATACGCAACCTCAAGTGAGTAAATTGGTGCGGCTCTTAAAAGTCCGATGGTGTACGCTATTCTATCACAATGTGAAGAAAATCACTCGTCCTTTTTTCGGCGCTGCATGGTCTCCCGCCCCGCCGGATAGGCTCTATACGAAACGGACCGAAGCGATACAAAATTAATGAATACAAAAGACCGCGACTGGAAATCATTTTACCGCAACCAATACGCCGACCACTGGCAGGGCTTTGCGCAAGAACTGAGCGGGTTGGATTACCATGTCCGTTATCAAACGCTATGTTTGGCGCCGCTGCAGAAAATACAAAACGGGCGCGTCTTAGAAGTTGGGGTCGGGCGCGGCGATTTGCTTTCGCGCTTTGTTCCAGACAACAACGAATTGTTTGGCTGCGATTTGTCTGCGGGCAACATCGACGGTTGCCGGGAGCGCTTTCAGACGATGAAACGCGAGGTGTGTCTCACACACGCTGACGCGGAACGCTTGCCGTATCGCGACGGTGAATTTGACGCCGTCTATTCGCTCAGCGTGTTGTTTTATCTGCCCGATTGCCGGGTCGCGGTTGATGAGATGTTTCGCATTACCAAGCCGGGCGGTTTGGTTTTATTTGATATGCTCAATGCCAGCCATATCACGTCAATCTCAAACCACGTTTGGCGAAAAGTTTGCCGCTTGTTTGGGCGCGAACTGGGGCGGACGTCGCTCGCGACGCCGACGATGCTGCACGAGGCGGTCGCAAAACATTCCACTCAATTTAATCTATACGGCAACTATTTGCTGTTGCCGGTTGGCTTGCCAGTATTGAAAGAACGCGCCAATGTATGTCGGCTAGTTCCGTCGATGGCATACCCGATGCAGGAGGGCGCCGCGGCCTGGTTGGGCCACAAACTTTTGACCGTCGCCCGCAAAGCCGACTGATAATGAATCGTACCAATCCACTCCCCATTCTTATTGTTACCACGGATTCGAAAATCTGTGGAACCGAACGAATGGTTCTCGCTCTGTTGGGCGCATTAGATCGTGAGCGCTTTCAGCCGCATCTCGTAGCGATGAAAGGCCCCGGTGATTTAATCACGGAGGCGCAAGCGCTAGGCGTCCATGCAGTCAATCTACAATTTGATGCGTTGGGTAAACTGCACGGATGGCGTGAATGGCGCCGGATGTTGGGTGAGGCGCAGCCCAAAATGATTCATAGTTTCTTATTTCATTCCAATCTGCTGGCGCGAGTGACGAAGCTTTTTAATCCGAAAATAAAAGTGATCTCCGGCATCCGTACGGTATATACCGTCGAAGAATACGGGCGGCGCTATGGGGTATTGGAACGCGTGACACATGGCCTGGATTCGCTTTATATTGCGAATTCTGAGCAAGGCCGCTTGAGCGCGATCAACAATATTGGATTGCCAAGCGGAAAGGTGCGCATGGTTCCAAATGGAATTGATATTGATCCATTTTCAGAGCCAAGTGATGTGATTCGAGAGAGCGTCCGTAATGAGTTTGGATTTGGCGAAGACGACATCGTGCTTGGCGTTGTCGCTCAGTTGCGTCCCGCCAAGCGACATGACCTGTTGTTGGAAGCCTTCTCTCTCGCTCGATCCGCTGCGCCTCGGCTGCGGTTGTTGGTTGTTGGTGGGGGAGAGTGTGAGCAGGCGTTGCGCGAACAAACGGCTGATCTGCAACTTGAAGACGTTGTTTCTTTCGCGGGATACCGCAGCGATGCGCGGCGGATTTTACGTGGGTTGGATGCGTTCACGCTGCCGTCGGATGTTGAGGGGATCCCCGTTTCGGTGATGGAAGCGATGGAGGCAGGATTGCCGGTGATTGCAACCCGGGTTGGAGGTCTACCTGATTTGATTGAAGACGGAGCCAGCGGAATTTTGATTGCGCCTGGTGATAGCAATGCGTTGTCGAAACAGATTGTGCGTATAGCGTCCGACGTCCAATTGAGAAATCAAATGGGAAAATCTGCGCGTGAGCGGGTCATTCATGAATTTTCAGTCCAGCGCATGGCGCAGCGATTTGAAGCGTTGTATGAAGAGGCCTTAAGTCTTCGATGATGGTTATTCACCTTGGCATTGGTTTGTCTTTTTTGATGTGCCAGAACCCCTTTTTGTAATTTATATCAAGGCACAAATAAAAAAGCCGCAGGAACCATGAAGGCGCCTGCGGCTTTGTCATATGTTGAAGAAATGTTACCGGGCTTTTTCGACGAAGTAGAAGTCGCAACGACGATTTTGCCACCAGCAGCTTTCGTTGTGGCAACTGGCCAAGGCTTGTTCTTCGCCCATTGATCGGGTGTTCATCCGTTGGGCGTTGAGGCCGCGTTGGATCAAATATTCCGCTGTGGATGTGGCGCGGCGTTCGCCGAGAGCCATGTTATATTCATTGGAGCCGCGCTCGTCGCAGTGGCCTTCAATGATTAACGTATATTGCGGGTGTTGAGTGAAGAACGCTGCGATCTTGTCTAAGCAGTCAGTCCATTCAGGTTTGACGTTGGATTTGTCATAATCAAAGTGAACGCGGGCGCACATTCCGCTTTCAGCAAAACCAGGAATCTGGTCTAAAGGCAGTTCTTGTCCGGCGACGCGGTTCCAATCGGGTTCTTCAGTTACGCTTTCTCCGCCTTTTTGGGCGAAAGCGTGAGCGCCCTGATTGGGAGCTTTGCAGGCGCAGCCAGCGGTTACGGCAATGGCGAGGGTCAGTACCAGCACGGAGAGTAAAGATTTACGGTTAGTCATTCTAAGCGAACCTCCCAGTGAGCCGAAACGTGGTTCGATTCTCACTGAATTTGTAGGAATACGGACGAATTCAACGCCGTTAAGTGCAATAAGTCTACATCATTACTTTAAGAGACGCAAGCAAGTAAATGCATTCCTTTGAATCAATTTCAATAAAAAAGCCGCGAGAACCCATCAAAAGGACGCTCGCGGCTACATTTTAGAAATGTAAAATACTAGCGGGACTGTTGAACGAAGTAAAAATCAGCGCGCCGGTTCTTTGACCAGCAGCTTTCGTTGCTGCATGTTTCGAGTGGTTTTTCTTCGCCCATTGAGCGTGTATTGATGCGCGATTCGCCCAATCCTTGTGCGATCAGGTATTGCGCGGTCGCGACGGCGCGGCGTTCGCCAAGCGCCATGTTGTATTCATTGGAGCCGCGTTCATCGCAATGGCCTTCAATCACTAAGGTTAAACGGGTGTTAGCTTTAAAAAACCTCGCGATGGCGTCAAGGCAGGCTTTATATTCTTCTTTGATGCCCGCTTTGTCGTAGTCAAAGTGAACGCGTTCGCACATGCCGCTATTCGGATTTTCGCGAATCAGGCCTGCCAGCGGTTGTTCGCCGATGACGCGACCGCCATCATCAAATGGGTCGACCGGCTGTTGTTGTACGCTCGCGCCGTCGTCCATACCTTTTTGGGCGAATGCGTGGGCGCCTTTGCCTTTTGATTGACTGGCGCAACCGACCGTCAGAGCGAGGAGCAGTGATAAAAACAACATGGAGTAAAGCGGTTTTTGACGATTCATCCTACCATAACCTCCCAGCGAAGCAGGGCTTAACGCTGCTTGTGCTGATTTGAAAATATATGTGGCATTTGGATAAGCAAATGAGCGCGTTTGTGCGCCAAACTGCTCAAAAGTCTACAACATAACTATTAACAACGCAAGCAAGTAACTCTGAAATCACTTAATTTGGCGACCAGGACGGCTGTAAGTTGTCACCGGCTTGATAGGTCACCCGATAAAACATCTCGCCGGTGGGCAACGGCTTGCCGTCGCTGCGGGCGAGAAAGATGTCAAATTTTCCTAATCGGTTGCTGGCAAAGGCGATATAGCGCGCATTCGGCGCCCAACTGGGATTTTTATTGTCAGAGCGTCCGTCGGTAATCATTTGCTGTTCGGTTCCATCGGGCTTGATGGTGTAAATGTCGCCCTGCAGCGAGTCGTAGAAGCCGCAAAACGCAATGCGAAAATCTTTGTCGTTATACCAGGGCGGTGAAATCGGCGACCAGAAGGGCGTGTCGCACTTGCGGTCAAAGTAAGTCAAGCGGCGCGGGTTTGAGCCTTCGATGTCGCTGATATAAATCTTGGGTGCGCCGATTCGGTCGGAGGTAAAGACGAGTTGGTCGCCGGACGGGCTGATGTCGGGCGAGATGTCGCTGCCGGGGTGATGGGTGATGCGTTGTTTGGGTTTGCCGCCGGCTTTGTTTATCAGGTAGATTTCCGCATTGCCCTCAGCCGAAAGCGAGATCGCCAGGTTTTCGCCGTCGGGGGCCCAACGCGGGGTGGTGTTGGTACCTTTGAATTTCGCGAGTGTCGTGATTTTTCCGGTGCGGAGATCATGGACGAAACTGTCCGCCCAGTCATCTTTTAATGAGGTATACGCCAGCGCGTCCCCCTTGGGCGACCAGTCAGGGAACAAAGTGGAAGAATCAAAAAAGGTGATGCGCTGCAGGCTGCCTTTCCAGCCGTCGTAGTCAATCACGTAAATCTCTTTGGTGTTTTTGGCTTTGTCGTGGGCGACGAACGCGATTCGGCTTTCGGTGATGGGAACCTCGCGTCCTTCGCGCAAGGTGCGGATAATTTCCGCCGTGGCTTTGTGTCCGGCGCGGCGCAGGGCGTCGCGGGGGAAGGGCGTATGTGGCTCGCCGCCGTAGGCGCGTCCGATGGCGCGTTGGCCTTCCTGGACGTTATAGACCAACATGTGCAGCGCGAATTGGTTTTCGCCGCGCGGCTTTAATTCAGGCACGACAATATAATCGACTTCTACATCCAGCCCCTGGCTGTCTTTGACCATCAAGGTTCTCCATGACGCATAGTCGATGGATTGGCGCTCGCGGTCTTTGCCGAATTGGTAAGCGGCTTGGGGCATGTCATTTTCGGTTTTTACGATAAAGCCGCCAGAGAAAGACAGATCAAACTCGATCAGGTCATAGAGTTCCTGAATGATTTGCGCCTGGCTGGCGAACGGTTCCACTGCGAACGGTTTGGCCAACATGACCACGGCGGGCGGGATACCGCCGGGCGTGATATCCGGGCCGACGACGGCATTTTGTGATTGAACCGGGAAAATAGATACAGATAAGACGAAGAGACAGAGCGTCCCTTTGAGAAACAATTTCATGTGTTCACCTCAACCTTAACAGTCGATCAGAACTTGCAATCGCAAGTTCTAGAATGCGCTTATTCTAGCGGTAAGACGAACGGGTACAAAACCCGAACTTGCTTTCCTTGGTAATCCGGCGGTAGTTTGACGAAGCCGTCGGTTTTGCTGACGGATTCCACCACGGTTTTGTCTAAACGCTCCCAGCCGGATGAGCGCTCAAGTTTTACGTCGGCAATCGAGCCGTCTTTTTTGACGGTGAATGAGATGTGCGTAATGTATTCGCGGCGTTCGGGGCGGCGCCCGGCGGGGATGCGCCAGTTGCGTTTGAGATACGCCGCCAGCCGGGAGGTATACGAGCCGAAGTCATAATTTCCCGCTTCGGGGTCGCCCTGAATGGTCGGCGCATTGGGCATTTCCGTCGGCAGCGCATTGATGACGTCATTCAGTAAGTCGCTAATGGGACGCAGGGTCGGCATCGGCGTTACCTGCGCCGTTGGCGTCGGCATGGGCGTGGTGGTCGCTTGCGGCTGCGTCGGACGCGGCGTGGGCTTTTGCGTTGGTTTTGACGTCGGTTTTTTGGTTGGCGTCGGCGTCTTTTTCTTGGGCGTCGGCGTTGGAGTTTTGACCAACTCCTTCTTCAACATCTCTTTGATTTTGTCGAGGTCTTCTTTTGGTTTGGGTTTGGGCTTTTCCGGTTCGGGTTCCGGCGGTTTGGGTTGTTCTTTTTGTTGAGGCTGGGGCGGAACCAGCGTCTCTAATTTCATTGAAACAAAGTTCTCTTTGGGTTTAAAACGCGCCTGGGGCGAAATCACCAGCAGCAGGACCAAGCCGACGTGAAAGCAAATCGAAAAAATAAAAGACGTGCGGTTGCTCATGGCGTTTACAGTTTAGCCTGAGGTAATAATTCGAGCGGGACCATCACATTTTCAAAGCCCGCGAGTTTGGCGTCAGACATCACTTCCATAAAGTCGCCGACGGCGGTTTTTTCGTCTGCGCGAATAAACACCTGCTCATCGGGGAAACTGGCCTTGAGTTCCTCAAGTTTGGAAACCAGTTCCTCTTTTAAAATTTTCTCGCCGTTTAGGGTGAGTTCTCCGGTTTTGACGCCGATGATGATTTTTTCTTTTCCGGTCGATTCGGCGTAGCGCACTTTCGGGATGCTGATTTCCAGCCCGGTCTGCACAAAATTTGAGACAAGAATAAACACGATCAACAAGACCATCACGATGTCAATCAGGTTGGTCATGTTGATTTCAGCAACGGGTTCGCGGCGATAGCGCTTTTTACGTAGCGGCACGACTTCTCCTCGCAGCGGGTTTTTCGGCGGGCGAACGCGGTTGGGGCTGCGCTTGCGTCGGCGCCACCACAATCTGCCGGTCGAACCGGTTGATAATTTCGTAGGCGAAACTTTCGAGCTGGGTTTCGATAACGCGCACTGCGCGCACGATCCCATTATAAGCAAATACGGCTGGAATGGCGACAAGTAACCCGACGACCGTGGTCAGCAGCGCTTCGGAGATGCCCGGCGCGACGGTCGAGATGCTGGCGGTTGCCATTTCGCCCATTTCGTTAAATGAAATGAAGATGCCCCACACCGTACCGAGCAAGCCCAGCAAGGGCGCGGCGGACGCGATGGTCGCCAGCGTGGTGGTGCCGCGCTCCCAATATTCTTTTTCGAGTTCTATCGAGCGGTCGAGAGTGCGCTCCAACGCGTTGATGACCGGGCGCTCTGAAACAATGCAATTACGGTCGCGGTCAAGCGTCGCCCACAGGCGCAGTTCTTCATACGCGGAAACAAACAAACGCGCCGGGCTGTTTGAAGGCAAGATGCCCTCTTGCGACAGCGCAACAATATTGCCTTCGAGTTCGCTGAAACGCTTGCGGAACTTGGCCGCGCTACGTTTTTCTGAACGTAAATCAATGACTTTTTTTATTATCAGCGCCCAGGTGTAGATCGAAAGAACGATGAGAACCACATAAATCGCCAAGCCTAAAATCGAACTACTGGCGATTTGTTGGAGTGCATCATCGACTTGCCCGATGGGCAACTGCGCTAAGAAAGCGCCCTGCATTGTTGAACTTCCTCTCGGTCAAATTACGGCAATTATAACACCGTTTTAGTGGTTTGTATAACCGATATTCGACCTGGCGCTTATTTTGGGATTTTGATTTCCTGGCCGAGGTTGATGTGTGATGGATCGGTGATGCCGTTGACCTCTTGGAGGGCTGACATCTCTACGCCGTATTTCGACGCAATTTTCGAGAGCGAGTCGCCCGAAACCACCACATGGACAGTATACTCGCCGCTGCCAAGCGTGGTCGGTTGTGAGGGCTGAACGCTCGCGGGGACGCTGCCGCCCAGCTCTTTGAGTATTTTCTCGTAAATGGTTCTGTTGTTGGTTTCGATTTGGGTTATGCGCTGGTCCAGGGCGGATTGGGCGGTTTGGATGCGCGAAACCGCGTCCTGGTCGCCGCGTCGGCTTTCGGATTGTAGAGACGAAATGCTGCCGCTCAACGATTCCATCTGCTGGCGCAGGTCTTTGGTTTCGCTCGTTAAAGAGTTCTGCAAGGTAAGCGCGGTTCGGTTGAGGTCTTGGGTGAGGGTGGCGGTTTCTGTTGTGAATTCCTCGAGTCGGCCATTTCGTTGTTGTATCTGCGAAGAAGCGCGTTCGAGTTCCGAGAGACGGTTCGCAACTTGTTGTAGGGTATTTTCTAAATTCGACTGGGCGTTTTGGATTTGCAAAAAGCGGTTGTTTAGCGCTTGGTTAATGGAACCCAGCGCGGTGTTGGTCTCTTTGGTTCCGGTCGTTGTGCTTTCCTGGTAGTCCTCTAGCCGATTTTCGAGCACGCCGACGGTGCTTTTTAATTCTTTTATTTCCTTATTGCCGCATCCGATGTAGAATGTAGTAATGACCACGACGAGCATGTAAAAAAGTTTTGCATTCATAATTATTATCCTCAACTTTTGATGTTCTTCGTAATTTCTGGGACGCACAATTATAATAACGGGTACTATATAAGGTGTTAACTGTTAAATTTTATTTTATCCGGGGTTGTCAGCGGAATCGGCTCTCTATGGTAAGAAGCCCCAAAGTAATGCACAAGGCTGACGGATAATGACTGAGAAAGAAAACCTTTCAACGGAAGTGGACGTCGTAGAGGCAACCGATGCCGCCGACGCGCAGGCGGAAGAGACGAATGTTCCCGAATTTAATTGGGGCGACGGCTTAGAACTCGAGGTGTCGTCAGAGCAGATGTCTGCGACCATGTCGCTTGCTCTTAATCAATCCGAGAATTATACCTCTGAAGATTTGCTGCGCTATTTAGAAGAAAACAACGTCGTCAGCGGCGTGTTAGACGATGAAGTGCGCCGCATCCATGAAGAACGTCTCTTTAATCAAAAAGTGAAAGTCGCCAAGGGCCGTCAAGCCAAAAATGGTGAAGATGGCTATATTGATTGGCAGATTGATCTCTCGGTTCTCGAGGGCGCCGAATTGGCTGAAAAAGGCGGACGGGTCGATCACAAAGAACGCCATCACGTGATCGAAGTGGTCGAGGATCTGTTGTTAGCGCGCCTAGTTGACCCCACCGATGGAGACGCGGGCGAGACCATTACGGGCAAAGAACTCGCTCCTACGCCGGGTAAACCTGCCAAACTTCCCTCAGGAAAAAACGTGCGCGTCAGTGACGACGGCAAGGAAATGTGTGCGGCAATTAAAGGCGTCGTGTGCAAAGACGGCGAAAAATATTCCGTCAGCCCGGTCTACACCGTACAAGGCGATGTGAGTTACGAGACGGGAAATGTCCGCTTTGAAGAGACCGTTATGGTTTCAGGCGGGGTATTGCCGGATTTCAAAATTGAAGCCGGGCAAGACATTCACGTCACGGGGCTGGTCGAGTCGTCTTTCTTAACGGCGGAAGGCTCAATTTATTGCACTGCGGGCATTCAGGGCGGCGAAAAAGCCGTGTTGAAAGCGAAAGGCGACGTGACCGCGAAATTTGTCAACGCGACCACAATCGAAGCGGGCGGAGACATAACAATCGATGGCGCCGTCACCCAGTCGCATCTCAAAGCAGGCGGGAAAATTACGCTGTCGGGCGACAAGGGCGTTGTATTGGGCGGCGAATTAGAAGCCGTGAAAGAAATCAACGTACACACGGCGGGGTCTGAGTTAGGCGTGAAAACCCGCTTTCTTGTGGGCGGCCCCGTTGGCGAATTTATCACCCAAAAACAGGATGAAGAAAAGAAGGTCGCTGGGCTTAAAGAAAACCTGAAACGCATTCAATTGGCATTAGTTCAATTGAATAAACTTCGGGATGCGGGAAAAATCAACGAACAACAAAACGCCTTGCGCATGAAAATTACCCGCGCGGGATTGCAATTACAGGGGCAAATTAAAAAGAAAACCGAAGAAATTGAAGTGATCGAAAAAGCGGTTGAAAAAGCCAAACACGATATCGTTGGTGTGATTGCGCGCGAAAAGGCCTGGCCGGGCGTGTTTGTGAACATCTTGGGGCACCAGTTCACGGTGAAAAATGAAACCAGCAAGCCCCATTTTGCCTTGAAAGGCGCTGTCGTCGAAGTATTTGGCTATAACCCGGAAGATTCGAAAAAGAAAAAAGATAAGAAAAAAGACGGAAAAGAAGAAGTAGAAGCAAAAAAAGAGGCTGAATAAAACTGGCGGAGGAGGTGGGATTCGAACCCACGAAACGGTTACCCGTTTACTCGCTTTCGAGGCGAGCGCCTTCAGCCAAACTCGGCCACCCCTCCAACATGTTTATGTACTTGTACGGCGCGAAGTCGTTTTTTTCAACGCCGCAGAGCATCATTATCGTAGCCCCGCAAAAAAATCTTTCAATACGGCTTCGCACTCATCTTGCAAAACTCCAGGAAAAATTTGCGTTTGATGATTGAGCCGTCCATCTTCAAGAATCTGGTACAAACTCTCCACGCCGCCGCATTTCGGGTCGGATGCAGCGTAATAGAGCCGCGCAATTCGCGCTTGTTGAATGCCACCGGCGCACATAATGCAGGGTTCGAGGGTGCAATAAAGGTCGCAGCCGTCGAGCCGCCATTGACCGATTTGTTCTGCGGCGTCTTGTAGAGCGAGCATTTCCGCATGGGCGGTGGGGTCGTTCCATTCTTCGCGTTGGTTGCGCCCGCGACCGATGACCGCGCCGTTTTGGACGACAATCGCGCCGATGGGGGCGTCGCCCTGGGCGCGGGCGATCAGGGCTTGATTGAGGGCGAGGCGCATAAAATGTTCGGGCGTGAGGTCGGGGGACATCCCGTTTTCTCCAACGGCATACAAGGTTAGCGCCATCTTACTGGCAAAAGTGGGGTGGTTACAACGGCTTTGGCGTATCTGTTTGGGCTGCTATCATAAATGGCTCACATAAAACAACTCTCACCAGTGTGATTTTTTAGGTTAACGCGCTTTTGGCGAAAAAAGCGTGAGGGCGTTTCCTTGAGCCTAAAAAAATACACTGGGATGAAACTGAGTGAATAACTTATGGTTACAGTAGATGAACTGAATGATCTTAGGCAACGTGGTCACTGGGAGGAATTAGGGACGCAGTCGCGTTTGATGATGCAAGAAAATCCCAATTCCGAAGCGGCGTTGCGGGGCATTGTCCAGTCGTTGGAAAAAGCCGATGACAAAAGCGATGAATATGAGGCCGCGTTGCTGCGCTTGCTTGATTTAAAGAGCCGCGCACAGGAAACCGCCCAAAAACTGGCGGAACTCTATTTAGAACAAGACCAAAACGAAGAAGCCCTGCGACATTATCAAGTCTCTCTGCGGGCGGCCGTTGAAGACCGCCATTACAACGCCATTGATGAACTCTGGACGATTCTGATTGAGATCGAGCCGGGAAACATTTACTTTTTTACCTCGATTACGAATATGCTCTTTGAGCATAAACATCCACAAAAAGCGGCGCTGTTGCTTGAGCAGTTGTTGCCTTCGACTGAACAACGCGAAGACTGGGAGGGGCGGCTTACTCTCTACAAGCACATTCTGCATTACATGCCCGAACATGCCGAAATTCGCCAGGCGATTGTTGATACCTATAAACACATTCACGGCGATGCGCCTTTGTTTGACCGCATTGTGAAACATACCAATATTCTCGAAAACCGTCCGCTCGAAGAAGCGCTCGAAGCGATGGATTCATTATTAGCGTTTTTGCCGGACCGGTTCGTTCGTCACCCGGATTGGGGCGTGGGCCGCGTCAAAGAACTCGACATCATTACCCGGCGGGTCAAAATTAATTTTCAGCGCAAACGCAACCACCGCATGGGGTTGGAATTGGCGCAAACCGCCCTCGACCGTCTGTCGCCGGACGATTTCCGCGTCTTGGCGGTGGTTGACAAAGAGGGGCTGCAGAAACTGAAAGAAGAAAATCCCGTTGAATTGGTCAAAATTGTTTTGAAAAGTTTTGGCGGCTGCCTCAACGGCAAGTTGATGAAAGAACACATGGTGCCTGCGGTTTTGGCCGACCGCCATTGGACCACTTGGTGGTCAAATACCAACTCGGCGTTACGCAAAGACCCCTATATTTCCGTTAGTTCCGGCTCGAATAAAGTCTATACCATGCGGAAAGAAGCGCTCAGCGAAGAAGACGATATGATTAAGCGCTTCGATATCGCCAAGATTCCTCACGTTAAAGTCGAGCGCATCTATGAATATCTGCGCACCACCAAGCGCAACGATATTAACGAAGCCATTATTAAACATTTCTCCGCCAAACTCATCTCGCTCATCAACCGGCGCAAAGGCGCTGGCGAGCGGGTTGAAATGTGGTATACCAACGAAGACCTGAAAGAATATGCGGAAGGGATTGAGTCCGCCGCCGAAGGCGTGTTAGAGCCAATTGCGTCTGATGTAGCGAAAGCAAGCAGCGTGGTCGAGCGCTTGCGGTTTAAGTCGCATGAACATCGCTTCGCCCAGTATGTGCGTGAATTGCACCCCGACGAGTGGGCGGGCTTGTTTAAGGAGTGGCTGTTGTCGCCGGAATTGATGATTCGCGACGAACTGGCCCAGGCGTTGGTCGAAGGCGGCCATGAGTCGGACTATTATGTCCTGGTCGAAAAAATCACCGCCAACTACCGCGAATATCCCCATTCCTTCATTTGGTTGGCAGAGAACCAATTGACCAACTCCGCCAATTGGTTAGACGGAAAAGTGAGTGGGCCGCAAATTATTGAGCGCTTATTGTTGTTGGTTGACTTCTTGACCAGCCAGGCCAAACGGCGCGAAAAAGACGAAGCGCTTGATCTGCGCAAAGTGGCGGGCGATGCGCGGGAGATTATTCGCCGCAACCATTACGCTCTCTTTAAGGCCAATATTGCCGAAGCGGATGAAGGATTGGCGCAAGCCGTCTACCGACGCGCACAAGCCAATGAAGGGCTTGATAGCCGCACCTCGTCTGATCTGACAGCCATCATTCGCGGGCGCTTCCCGAATTTGATGCAGACCGTCACTCTCGAAGAAAATTCAATTGCGCCCGATGGATTGTTATGTTTGCGTGAAACGCTTGACGTGAAAAAGGCCCTGTTAAAGCGTCTGGTCGAGATTGAACTGCCCGAAGTGGTGCGTGAAATTGAAACCGCGCGCCAAGACGGCGACCTTCGCGAAAACGCGGAATACCACGCTGCACGCGACAAACAGAAACTACTGGCGTCACAAACGGCGGAGTTGCAAGAGCAATTACATGTCGCCAAATCGTTTGATTTTGACGATATGGACCATGAAGCCATCGGCTTTGGAATGCAATTTACCGTGAAGCCCGCCGGGGCGGAACTTACCGAAGAATATCTCCTGTTGGGGCCGTGGGAATCTGACCCTGACAATAATGTGCTTTCCTACCAGGCGCCGTTGGCCCGGATGTTTGTCGGGCAAAGCGCCGGAGAAACCATTGAAGTCGAATTGCCCATGCACACCGGCGTCTATGAAATCATTTCGATCCGCCCCGTTTCAAATGAACGGCTGCAGAAAATTATTGATCGGGTCCGCAAGGTGGAGATGGCGTCAATTGCGGACCATTCAATAAGTGAAGACGACGAAAATGAGTAACCTGTAGCGGATGGACCCTTGGGGTAGCCTACGCTGCTTGATTGCGCTGAGAGGGGCTGCTATTTTCCCCTTCGGCAATAAACCGATTATGAAGAATTGAAATCGAAAAAAGAGGAAACATGGAAACCACATTACTGTTAATCAAACCCGACGGCGTCCAACGCAAATTCGTCGGTGAAATTATTTCCCGTCTCGAAAATCGCGGCTGGGACCTGGTCGGCATGAAACTGATGCACGTCACGCCGGAATTGGCCAAAGAGCACTACGGCGAACACAAAGAAAAACCCTTCTTCGGCGAGCTGATCGACTACATCACCGAAGGCCCGATTGTTGCGATGGCGTGGCGCGGCGACCAAGTGATTACCGCCATGCGCACGATGATGGGCAAGACCAACCCCATCGAAGCGGCGCCGGGAACCATTCGCGGCGACTTGGCGAACAACTTCACCCGCAATATGGTGCACGGCAGCGATTCGCCCGAAAGCGCCAAGCGTGAAGTTGCGCTGTTTTTTTCAGACAACGAATTGGCCGGATAACGCAAAAAATCGCGAGACGCCTCTCTGCTTTTTCGCGGCGTTTGGCTATACTTATTGCTTGCCAGTACAGGATTCTATGGCGGCGTAGCTCAGCTGGTTAGAGCACACGGCTCATATCCGTGGCGTCCGGGGTTCAAGTCCCTGCGCCGCTACCAAGAAAAACCAACCGGCGGCTTCATTTAGATGAAGTACGCCGTTTTTCATTCAACCCAATGACAAAAATGACTGCGGTACACAAAGAAGCTCGACAACTCATCCCCGGCGGCGTGAACAGTCCCGTTCGCGCATGGAATGCGGTCGGCGGCGATCCGTTTTTTGCGGCGAAGGGCAAAGGCTGCCTGCTGTTTGATTCTGAGGGCAAACAATACGTTGATTATGTTTGCTCATGGGGGCCGCTGATTTTGGGCCATGCCCATCCGGTCGTTGTCAAAGCGGTGCAAGAAGCCGCAGCCGATGGGCTGACCTTTGGTTGCCCGACCGAGCGCGAAGTAACGCTGGCGCGGTTGATTGTTGACGCCGTTCCATCGGTCGAGATGGTGCGACTGGTCAATTCAGGCACCGAAGCGACCCTGTCCGCGATTCGTCTTGCGCGTGGGTTCACAGGCCGCGATAAAATTATCAAAATGGTCGGCGGATATCACGGTCATCATGACGCCCTTTTAGCGTCGGCGGGTTCGGGGGTTGCGACGTTGGCGATTCCGAGTACGCCGGGCGTTCCCGCGTCGGTCGTGCAAGATACCCTTCTGGTTCCATTCAATAACGCTTCTGCGGTCGAGGCCGCGTTTAATGAATACGCTGATTCAATTGCCTGCGTGATTGTTGAGCCGGTCGCGGGCAACATGGGCGTTGTGCCGCCGAAAGACGGTTATCTGCAAGCCTTGCGCTCGCTGTGTTCCAAAAATGATGCGTTATTGATCTTTGATGAAGTAATGACGGGTTTCCGCGTGTCGTACGGCGGCGCGCAAGAACTCTATGGCGTTACGCCGGATTTATGCACCCTGGGCAAGATTGTCGGCGGCGGAATGCCGATGGGCGCCTACGGTGGACGCGCCGATATCATGAAGAATATTGCGCCTGAAGGTTCGGTCTATCAGGCGGGAACGCTGTCCGGCAATCCGGTCGCGACTGCGTGCGGGCTTGCAACCTTGGAAATGTTAAAGCCGGGCGGTTTTTATGACGCCTTGGAAGAAAAAAGCCGCATTCTCGAAGCGGGCTTGTTCAACGAAGCCGAAGAAGCAGGCGTCCCCATTCAGATCAACCGGGTGGGGTCGATGATGACGGTGTTCTTTAGCGAAACGCCAGTGACCGATTTTGACAGCGCCGCTGCGTCGGATACCGAGCGTTTTGGCGCGTTTTGGCGCGGCATGTTGAAACATGGCGTGTATCTACCGCCTTCCGCATTTGAGGCGTGGTTTGTCTCAGCCGCCCATTCGAACATCGAAACCGAACGCACCCTCCGCGCTGCGGGCGAAGCCTTCAAAACATTGTAAGTATGGGAGCGCGCGTGTCCACACGCGCATGACATTCGCCTCTGTGGACGGAGGCGCTCCATACCTCAACGATTATTCATCCAACTGCAAGGGCTGCCCGCTTCGCGGCCTTGCCCTTGCCACCCTACATCCGCGCTGCGGGCGAAGCCTTCAAGACATTGTAAGTATGGGAGCGCGCGTGTCCACACGCGCATGACATTCGCCTCTGTGGACAGAGGCGCTCCATACCTCAACGATTATTCATCCAACTTCAAGGGCTGCCCGCTTCGCGGCCTTGCCCTTGCCACCCTACCTCCGCGCTGCGGGCAAAGCCTTCAAGACATTGTAAAATATATCATATCAATCATCGCGTGTGGCTGTCTTGAAATATAAAGTCAGTGTCATTGCGAGGAGGCCGAAGGCCGACGCGGCAATCTCACCAATCGAAAAGTGAGACTTGCGCAGGCGACGGCAGCCCTTGATGCAACCAAACAAAAATATATCAGCCCTGTAGGGGCGCAGCGTGTTGCGCCCGAATCCCCCCCTGGCGCTTTCAGCGCCGTCCCCCCTTAAAAAGGGGGGCTAAAAGTGTCAATGACATTGATGCCTAATGCAGTGAAATCTCAATTGAATTTATAAAAAGTACCCAATTTTCTAAAGAACCAAAAAAGAAAATTGCAGCGATGCTTTATGCAAAAATGAGCGCCTGTGATGCGTCAGTCTGCGGGTGCGCTGCCCCACCAGTCTTTATTCGGTTCGAAGTCTTCACTGAGGAAATTCGCATGTTGCTTTTCGAGGCGCTCTTTGCCTGATGTTTGTTGCCTTTCCAAATAGGCATTTTTTAGCGCCGGATCAAATTGCGGGTCTTTCGTCGGGAAGGCTGCGGATGTTGAACGGAGCCATTGTTTGAGCCTGGCGAGCATGGCTTTTGCCCGGCGCGGCCTGGCGGCGAAGAGATCATTTTTTTCGCCGCCGTCTTTCTTAATGTTGTATAACTCACTGTGTTCATCTTCGTGATAATAAATAAGTTTCCATTGATCCTCCATAATGATCGAGGACGGGTCGCCGCCTTGATTTCCATAGTGGGGATAATGCCAGAACAACGGGCGGTCTTGAATCGAACCACCTTTTAACACGGGGACGAGGCTAACGCCGTCAACTGCCTGCTCTTTGGGTGCGGCAACGCCGGCGAGTTCTAACAAGGTGGGATACCAGTCAATGCCGCTTGCAGGGACGCTCGTTTCGGCGCCGGGGGTGGTGACTCCTGGCGCGGAGATATAAAACGGTCCGCGGATGCCGCCTTCCCATTGGCGCCCTTTGCCGCCGCGGAAGGGGAGATTGCTGGTCGAAAAAGCGTCGCCGGATGAGACGCCGCCGTTGTCTGAAGTGAAACATATAATCGTATTGTCCGTCAGGCCGTGTTCTTCTAACTTGTCCAACACCATGCCGACAGCAGTATCCATGCTTTCGATCATTCCTGCATAGATGGGGCAGTCTTGTACCTGGCGCACGGAGAGTTTGCGGTCAAAGAGAAAGCGTTCTTTGCTTAGGCCTGAGGCTGCGGCTTTGTCGCGGTATTTTTTCCAAAGCGCTTGCGTGGTTTGAATTGGGCCATGTACGGAGTAAAAAGATAAATACGCCAAAAATGGCTGGTCTTTGTTTTGGTCAATGAAATCCGCTGTTTCCTGGCCAAGGCGAATGGGAAGCGGTTCGCCGTTCGGGCCGTCTTCTAAATTCGGGTTTTTGTAGGGAGAAAAGAAGCCGCCGCTGGGGCTGCCGACTTTCCAACCTCCTTTGTTCACCATAAAGCCATGGTCTTCGGGCCAGGAACCTTTGTCGCCCAAATGCCATTTTCCGGCGAAAAAGGTTTGATAGCCAGCATCCCGCAACACCTCGGCGAGGTTATGTTCCGAGGAACGCAATGCGTGACTGTATTCAGGCGGCAAGTGACTGTCGTGACGGTTGGTCTTGCGCCATGCTTCACCGGACGGGTCGCCGATCCAAGTTGTGATGCCGTGATTGACAGGATACTTGCCCGTAAGGATGGATGCGCGTGACGGGCTGCATACCTGGCAGGTTGCATACCCGCGCTTGAACTTCATCCCCATTTGAGCGATACGGTCGATGTTCGGGCTTGCGTAATAACTCGAGCCTTCGTTGCTCAAGTCTTTTACGCCGAGATCGTCGGCAAGAATGAATACAATATTGGGCCGGGATTTTGTTGTGGATTGCGCTGCCGCATGTGCAACTGGATTGATGCTTTTTACAGAGCACAAAGCCGATGCGGATACCGATAGAGAGGTTTTTAAAAAACGGCGACGATCCATGTTACGTCTCCAATCATTAGGCGCATTGTATCAATTGCTCCGTTCAATGTGATTGGCAGTAAACATATCAGAAATAAATGGTGAATGCTATTGTGCAAAAGATATTGGTGGATGGCCATAATACTTATTCAGAAACAGGCTCCGGCATTTCACAAATTGACAAACCAATCAGGCGTGGGTGGAACTCTGGGAGCGCCTGTGCATAAGGGCTTGAAAGCCCGCACTGAAGCGAGCAGAGTTGCGCCCATGCCTGATAGAGCGAAAGATCAAAGATTTACGAAAAAGCGTCAAAAAAACGCAATTCAATTGTTATTTTAATTTTACTATCATGTAAGCGAGAAATTCGTGCTTTTACTTTTTGGGAGAAGCGAAATGAAACGTGGATTCACGTTGATTGAACTGTTGATCGTCGTCGCCATTATTGGCATTCTCGCGGCGATTGCTGTGCCCAATTTCTTGAATGCGCAGGTCAAAGCCAAGTCGGCGCGTTCGCTGGCGGATTTACGCGCGATACGGACTGCGCTCGAAATGTATAGCCTCGACCATAATTCGGTGATTCCCGACCCGACCGAAATCGGCGTGGTTGGCGGACAGAATGATGGTATGTGGGTGTGGCGCTATCTGACCTCGCCAACGGGGTACATTTCTTCTTCCGCGTTTTTTGATCCATTTGTTCCTGAGACCAACGAGTTCAGCGGCGCCGCCTGGGAAGCGGTCAAAGTGGGCGTTTACCATTTCCGAAATATTGTGACCATTCGTAAAGGCGGACAGGCCAACATCGACCCGACGGCGCGTTATGTCGCCCGCAGCCCGGGGCCGGACCGCTGGTATATTGTGAACCCGCAACGCCTGATGACATGGATGGCGTATGAATCAAGCAACGGTTTAAACAGCGCCGGCGACATTGTCGTATGCGACAAAGGCATCCTCGGGCAGGGCTTTCAAGGCAACGAAGGCGCAGTGTCGTATTGAAAAGAGCAAGCGATATCAATACGCAACGGGCGGTCTTATGACCACCCGTTTTTTTGTACTTGTGATAGGGTAATTTCATCTAGAGCGTTTGACAAAAACTGTGCGTTAAGCGCGCCCGTAGGGCTCAGCGATTAATACAGATATGCAAACTCAATCCGCATATAATTCTGGCAACCACTATAAGAATTTACTCTTCCAGCGCGGCTAACACTTTTTCGGTATGGCCGTCGACGCGCACCCGGCGGAAAATCTTTTTGATCTTACCGTCTTTGCCGATGACGAAAGTGCTGCGTTCAATGCCGATGGATTTTTTGCCGTACATGTTTTTTTCTTTGATGACTTCGTACTTGTTGCAGACGGTTTCTTTTTCGTCGCTCAACAAAAGAAACGGCAGATCAAACTTGTTGATAAACTTTTCGTGAGAGGCCACGCTGTCGCGGCTCACGCCTAACACCACTGCGTCGGCTTTGTCTAACACCTTTTGATTGTCGCGAAAACTACATGCTTCCCGCGTACAGCCGGGCGTATTGTCTTTGGGATAAAAATACAACACCACTTGTTTTTCGCCTTTAAAATCTTTCAGCGATACTTTTTCGCCGTTGCTGGCGGGCAGGGTGAAGGCGGGCGCGGCTTTTCCTTCTTCAACTGGCATGTTGGGTTCCTCCGTCTCCATTCGTTGAATTGTAAACGCCGCCATTGTAGCATCGGTTTGAAGAACAGAATAAGTTTGACGGCCCAATGAACGATGAGGGGATATTGATGAAGCGACCGAATTCAATCTGGAGCCTCCTGGCGGGCTTGACCGTCATGCTGCTTTTGCAATCGTGCAGTATGCCCAACGAGATTGATCCCAAATTCTCGATGGACAACGAGGTGTTGGTCTTTACCGCAGACGGCGCCTTTTTGCGTAAGTCGCCTCCCTTGCGCGGCGCGCCGATGGATATCGAATGGCTGCCGGACGGGCGCGCTGCCATCGCGGCGGACAACGCTGGCATCACCATCTTCGACCCCGAAACCGGGAAGACGGGAAAATACATCGGTCATAACCGCATCACCGAGTTTGACGTGATTGACGGGCGCGAGGCGCTTGGCGTTCATCCTTACTACATCACCGCTTCGTATTTTGAACAGGTGGTCCGGCTGCTGGACCAAGACGGACGGACGTTGAAGGAAATCCCCGCGCCGCAGGGCGTTCACGACGTTGACCTGCTGCCCAACGGCAACCTCTTGCGGGTGGACGCGCGAGAGAACGTCGTCGTTGAAGTCACGTTGAGCGGAGAAGAAGTCTGGCGCTCGACCGTCCCGCTTTTGAACCCATACGAGGCGATTCTGACCGAACGCGACACCATTGTGATCGCCAACTTTGATCGTCACCGCGTGGTTGAAATCGACCGCGACAACAATGTGTTGAAAGAGATCGAAGGCTTTAACCACCCCCGCCGCATTCAACGGGTGGCGGAAGGCTATTACGTCATCGCTGACTCTGACATGAAGCGGGTGATGGCGCTGACGCCGGACGGTCAGACGTTCTCTATGGCGGATGGTTTGAACCGCCCGCTGAGCGTTGCGTATGATCCGCTCAAGCAACGCCTGCTCGTGGGCGCGCAGAATTTTTTTGATCCGCCCGAAGAAGTCAAACTCTCAACGCTGGGGCGCTGGCAGGGATACGGCATGACCTTCGCGATCTGGCTGGTTCCGTCGCTGTTGTTGATTTTCGGCTTCGCGCTCTGGCGCCGTTTTCGCGATCCATTAGGCGGGGCGGGCGCCGCTGCGCATGGTTGGGCGGTTCGCATTCTCGCCGAATATTCGCACTGGCCGCTGAGTTTAGGCCTGTTGATGTGCATCGGCGCGGCGCTGTTGTTTGCGTATCATTTCGCCGTTTTGGGTTTCTCGTTTTTAGTGATTGGCTTGCCATTGGTTTGGCTTTCGCGCTGTCGCCGCGAGTGGTGGTTTGACGCGCTGCCCGCAACCATTGAAGATGAGAATTTGGAAGACGAAGACAAAAAAACAGGCGTGATTCGCTGGCCGTGGCTGATGATCGCCGGGCTGCTGCTTTCATGGATGGCGTTTGTCTGGTCGCAGTATTGGGGCGCTTCGTTGTGGCCGGTGGCGCCGTGGTTGATTGGCCCGCTGCTGTGCGTACTGGCAGTGCGGAAAGAATACCAAGCCGCGTTTCGTCCCGCCAATATTGCCTGGGGCGCGGCGATTCTAGCGCTGGCGCTGTTTTTTCGCGCCTACCGCATTGACGAAATCCCTTACGGCCTCTGGCTGGATGAAGTCTATTCGCTGTGGAACGCGCTGCTCAGTTTTGAGAACCATACCCTGCGCCCGTTTGAAACCATGCCGCTGGTGCGCGTGAATGAATTTGAGATCACGCAGCTGTATCTGCTCATCATCGGCGGCGTGGCGAAGTATCTCAGTCTTTCTTATCTGACCGTAAAGTGGTTTTCAATTTTGCCTGGTTTGGGAATAGTTCTCGCGACGTATTGCCTGGGCAAATGGTCGTACGGCGCCTGGGTGGGGCGGCTGGCGGCGCTGGTGGTCGCGGTCAACAGTTGGCAGGTGACCTTCGCGCGTTGGGGTTGGCTGCAACAGGTTTATGTTATGTGCGCCTTGTTCGCGCTGGCGTATTTCATTCGCGCTTATCGTTACAAGTGCGCGCGCTCGGCGGCGTTGTCGGGTTTATGGCTGGGCTATGGCTTCTTTACGTATCTGCCGATTGTGATTACCACCGCGACGATTGCTCTGCTTTGGTGTATCTCTTTCTTTGAAGAAGACCGCCGCTTGCGCGTGAAACAATGCGTCTTGTCGGCGTTGTTGTGCATGATCGTGTTCGCGCCGCTGTTCGCCCACTACCGCGCACACCCCGGCGTATTCATGGTCAGGGCGCAATCGGCGGGCATTACCAAAGACGTATTTCAAGCAGACTCGTGGGACCCGCTGAAAGAGAATATTCGACGTTATGTAGTCGCTCTTCACTGGGAAGGCGACCGCATCGGGCGGCATAATGTCCCTGGCAAACCGATGCTGGACCCGATTACGGGCGGGTTGCTATTTGCGGGATTGCTGCTGACGGCGTATCGTTTTTACCGCCCCGGCGAACGCATGTTGTTGATCGCGATGGGCGCGGCGATGGCGGGCGGAATTCTCAGCATGAGCGTCGAAGCGCCTAATACATTTCGTCTAGGCGTGGTGGGGCCGATTGTATGCCTGTGGGCGGCGTTGCCGCTGGCGTCGCTCTTGCACCGTCGCGAACAACAAAACCAGGATGATGACAAAGCCCGCCTGTGGGTACCTGTATTGGTTGTGGTGTTGCTTGCGGGGATGATCGGGCTGAACTATTACCGCTATTTTGTGCAGTATCCTGATAATCGAAATTGGCCTGTTACTTATGGCGAAGAACAACACCTGGCCTATCAGCATTTGACCAAAGACGATGTCGGGCGCGACCGCTTGATTGTGCATCCCAAATATTCAAACCGCACATTCAATATCTATATGCTATTTCTCGAAGCGCAAAACAAAAGCCTGCGCGAGGCCAAGTTGAAAGAATCGACCCGTTATATGGCGAAGGACATTAAGCAGGGCTTGCCGTCGGAGCCGACCAGGCCTGCGACGTTTTTAATGCCGGCGGATTACGAAGAGTTTTTGCGTGAAAAATTCCCTGATATTGAGATTGAAAAATTGGACACGCCTTTCGGCGATCCAAACGCAATCATCGGGCGACTGAAGTAAGCATAAAAATAGGGGCGTAGCGCTGCGCCCCTACATTTATTTTTATGTGAACGTTTTTCTACACTTCGTCCGGCATGTCATACGGACGGCGGAAGCCGCGCACTTTTCCATATAACAAATCGTTGGCCTCATTGTCATCAATGACGCGTTGCGTATCCGGGTCAAAATGCAGCGTGCGTTGCAGGATGTATGCTGCATTGGCGAGGTGAATCAACGAGCAGGACAAGTGGCCTTCTTCAATTTCCGCATTGAGGTCTTCGCGGTTGCGGCTGCGTACGGCTTTGATAAAGTTTTCAAAATGGTGCGTTCCGCTCTTGCCGGATTTGTCCGCCTGGCGGTTTTTTTCCATGTAGGCTTTGTAGTTGCCGTAGCCCCAGGTTTTGATGTAACCCTCTTCGCCATAAAACATACATCCGATGACGTTGCCGTCACCGCCGACGTCGAGTTCGTCGTTGGTGATCCAATGGCGCACTTCAAATTGCTGCATCTTATTGTCGTCGGGGTATTTGTAAGCGGCGACCAGCGTGTTGGGCGTTTCTTGATCGTCGTCGAACATGAA
Organism: Candidatus Hinthialibacter antarcticus; assembly: GCA_030765645.1. Lineage (NCBI taxonomy): Bacteria > Candidatus Hinthialibacterota > Candidatus Hinthialibacteria > Candidatus Hinthialibacterales > Candidatus Hinthialibacteraceae > Candidatus Hinthialibacter > Candidatus Hinthialibacter antarcticus. Next base: position 72,145 of record JAVCCE010000057.1, read on the forward strand.
ATGTCCGCCCTGCGCCATCACCGAGCGCGGCAGTTTCACGCCCAGCCCCCAGCGGGATACGTCCATCTCATGAACGCCCTGGTTGCCAAGGTCGCCGTTGCCATAGTTCCATTGCCAATGCCAGTCGTAATGGAAGCGGTTTTGGCTGAAGGGTTTTTCCGGCGCCGGGCCGATCCATTCGTCGTAATGGACGCCTTCGGGCGGCTTCGGTTGCGACGGGGTTGTGCCGATGGTGTCGCGCCATTTGTAGCAAAGGCCCTTGGCGTAATACACGTCGCCCAGGTAGCCGTTGTGGATTAAATCCATCGCTTCGCGGAACGCGTCGCAACTGCGGCTCTGGGTGCCGTGTTGAACAATGCGTTTATATTTTCGCGCGGCGGCGACCAGTTGGCGGCCTTCAAAAATATCATGCGAGCAGGGTTTCTCAACATAGGCGTCTTTGCCCGCCTGGCAGGCCCACACGCCCATGATGGCGTGCCAGTGGTTGGGCGTGGCGATTGATACCGCGTCGATATCCTTGTTCTCGAGCATCTTGCGGAAATCGGTATAAAGCGAAACGTTGTCGGGAAGATGTTCGCCGAGCTTTTCGCGACGTTCGCGCAATACGTTTTCGTCTACGTCACAGATGGCGGTGACTTCGACATTCTTTTGTTTTGCATGTTCTTTGACGTGGTCTTGTCCACGTCCATTGAGGCCGACCACGCCGATGCGCACAACGTCATTGGCGGAATAGGCTTTGCGTTGGATCAATACCCCCGCGCCGGACGCGGCGGTTGCTTTCAAAAACGAGCGACGGTTCGCAGACATAATTCATTCTCCCCAAAAAGATGATGAGACTTTATCATAAAGAAAGAAGAAACGATATGCAATTGCGGTTAGTCGCGGCCGCCGTATTGATCCGCGGAGGTCAGTATCCCGCCGGGCGTGAGGCGATAGATGTCGCCCGCCGAGATGACGCCGTTTGACGTGTCATAAACCAAGACGCCGGTTGCTGGCGCCCCGCCGATGTCTTCCAAACCGTCCGGGCCCCGGCTGACGGTCAGCATCGCAGTGCCTTTGCTCACTGCGGTGCGCACGGGCAAGCCGCCCCAGGCGGAGCCGGATTTTACCACTTCTTTGATGTTCCAACCCGGATAAAAATCGAGATGTCCGCCGCCATAGCGATGGATCGTCTCTTTTGGGGCGTTATCGACAAACCCGTCACGTGGGATGCCGCCCATGTATGAAATGGGCGTGGTCAATGCAGGATAAATAACCGCCGAGTACCACAGGTCGCCGCCGAAATACGGATAGGAATTATTATCCATATTGTACATCTCAAACCCTGTTCCCAGCGCCTGCATATCGGAGTGGCTGCGGGCGACTTTGGCGCGGATTTGTGCATTCAGAAAATTGGGGACAGCTATGGCGGCGAGAATGCCGATAATAGCGACGACGATTAAGAGTTCAATAAGGGTAAATGCCTGAAATGATGAGCCTTGTAATCTGGTGTGCATGAGTGGCTCCTACTGATTTTGCGTAAAATATAAAAAATCGGTAAGTGCAAGCATCCTAGCGCTATTTATCCTTGAGACAATACAAAACAATGTAAGAGTAGGACGCCATGGCTACAAAAATGTCTTATATCATGCAATGTTTCATTTCTAAACATTATTAAATCGTAATCTAATTAATAGGCTTGACAGGGTAACGGCATTTTTATAGCGTAACAATTAGATTTGTATACACTTTTTTCACCAAACCTTTTGGGAGGATGTTTGTATGAAAACGTATTTTTGTTTACCTGTAGTCTGTCTTATTGCCGCCGTTTTTGTTTTTTCGCCGCAAGCGCAAGTGATTAAGGCTGTTGATTTTTCCGCTGCATCTGGTTATGTCGACGGCCCCGTTGAAGACCAGGGCGACGGTGACAGCGTATGGATCACCGGTACGGCGAGCAACGGAACCTCTCGCTTTGAAGTGGTCAATGAAAAATTAGTTGTAACGCAGAACCCTGACGACAGCCAATGGATTTATCTCTTTATGCCTACGCTTCAGGGCGATTTTTCAGCCACATGGGACTGGCAGTTTATTCGCGCCGCTGAAAATGTTGACGATGTGTCAGATACCGTTGACTTTGGTTTCACTTTCAGCGACTCAGTCAATTTTGAGTTAACAGACGGCAATCCCGCCATTAATTTTAACGAATGCGGGATGATGATTCGCATGAACGCGAACCCAATCAGTTTGGACGCCCGTGATGGCGATTGGGCTGGCGGCGGTACGTATACATCGGTGAATCCGCTGGATTATCGCGGCGGTGAATTAATCTCAATGCGCGTTGAAGTGAACGCCTTGGAAGAAATCTATGATGCGTATGCATCCTATGACGGCGGCGAAGAAATCATGTTAGCGGATGACTATGGTTTTCGCCGCATCGCTTCGGAAGAAACCTTGGGCGTGAATTGCATCGCGATTTGGTGCAACGGCGACGTTCATGGCAACGCAGTTGTGATTGACGACATCGTGCTTTACGGCGCTAGCGATGTTGGAGAATTCTCGCTGTACTAAGCGTCACTCAATCAAACGATCACGACGGGGTAGGCGAAAACGCCTGCCCCGTTTTTTTAAAGTTGTTAACTAGAAATTTACTACAGGGACAAAACTATCTTTGTCTTGTAATATAAAAGGATGCCACGATTTTGATTTACTGATGCTTTCTCCAATAAATTTTGCTAGAATTGGAGAGACAGCATTTGCGATTTGTAGACGCTGTAATGTTATGCCTCCCATAAAGTGGAATGAATCTGGAAAGCCTTGAAGTCTTGCACCTTCACGAGCGGTTAAACCTCTATTTTGGATTGGATGAATGCATCTCGTTCCTGATGGTTTCCCCATATTTTGGGTAACTGCAACTGCTGGGGAGTTGCTATGAAGTCTTGAATAGGAATTATGATAACCACTCGCCGGTTGATATTTTGTAGGAATATCAAATCTATTACCACCATCAGGAATGAAAGATATTGCTTTGACTAAATGCTTCGGATGATTGCTCGCTTCATGCCCTTGAATACACTTTGAACCATTGCGCAGCATTTTTTGGTATTTAGAAAAAGGTTCTTTGTTGTAAGAGTCAGCACACCCACCTGGGCTTAATTCTGGTAAATCGCCAATCGCATCTTTAACAGAAACATAGCTTTCAGGTCTTAAAAGTGGCGATGGCATTTCAAAAGCTAATGGTTCTTTTGTGCCAATAAAAAAAATTCGTTTACGAAGTTGAGGAACCCCGTAATCCGCTGCTTTAATAATTGTTGGAGTTAAGTAAAATCCAATTTCCAAAAATGCTAGGCATATTTCCTCAACAAATTTCATATCTTTTAGACCGATTACATTTTCTATTATCACTCCTTTGGGATTTACAACTTGAACGAATTTGAGGAAAGATTTAACTAAACTATTACGCGGATCTTCGCGCCTTCTCCTTCCAACAGTAGAGAAACCCTGGCATGGAGGCCCACCCACTACCCAATCAGGCGGTCTATTCAAAATTTTAAAGATATCATATTCGTCTATATCTGAAATATCTAAGCAGTATGCAGAATGACTATTCATATTATGTCGGTATGTGTCAATTGCTAATTGCCAATTATCAATTGCTGCTACCGGGTGCCATCCTGCATTTATTAATCCATGGCTCAAGCCTCCAGCTCCGCAAAACAGGTCAACAAAAGTATTACTCACTGTTCTACTCCTTTTTTAAAATAAAATTCTCTATATAAAGTGCCCGCTCTTTTCAACTGTGATCGCACTGATGGAGAGCTATTTTTAAAATGTTCATTTGTACGAATTAAATAGTAAAGCATTTCGCTATCAGGTGCGGACAACGGGTTAATGAAAGCAGTTAATCTTTTAAGGCGTGAAATCATGTCACAAACAGTGCGTTCAGTTAAGTCAGTATTTTGCCTGAGCCAAACCTTGAATTCATTAAATTTAATACCATGTTCAGTAGTCAAATCGCCTTTAGGCCTTGACGACATTAAAATCTCCTAATTTGATTGACTATACTTGATTCTTCTTTAGACGTCAATAAATTGACGTCTAATTGGTGCTAAAATCATGATAGAAGAAATTATTCAGAAATTCAAATTAGAGTTTGAGAAACGGAAGTTTTTCGCAGGGTTATTGATTTCAATCATAGATTTTGTTCAGTATCTAAAAAGCGTAGAGCCAGATTTTTCTTCTTTTAATTCAATGATTGAACGATTCCCAAAGGTGGAAAATACATCTACAGGTAAAAAAGCGAATACTCTAATTGTTCAACTTGATGATAAAACAATTAGTCTTAGACCATTTTATAACACAGTTGAAAGTTTGATTCGATCAGAGCATAAAAGGTTTGATTATCCAAGTTGCGCTCCACATGCAACTCAGGCATGGTCAGATTATGTTGATTATTTTGATGATGTCTGCCGTCTGCCAAGAAAGAAACTAGTTGAATTGCGCTCTGAAATAATTGACCATGTTTTACTAGAATTACCTGACCAAAGTTATAATCCAGAAGATGCCGATAATATTGTACATTCTTTCAAATTACTTTTAGAAAAATTTGAATTTAAAGCACCTCCAAGTGAGCCCACTGGGGCTTCTTTCCAAGGAGCAATATTTGGTTTTATTCGGGCGGACAATCCACATTTACAAGTTGAAATTGATAAAGTGCGTACTGGATCAAAGAGATTGCAGCGAGTAGGTGATATTGATGCTTGGGATGGACAAAGATTAGCAATTTCGGCTGAAGTAAAAAGTTATGAATTAAAGAAAAAGCAATTAGCAGCATTTAGTAATTTTGCCAATGAAATAAATAAGCGAGCTTCGATTGGATTAGTTGTCGCACCCAATTTTGAAATTAATTCAAAGCAAGCATTTTTGGATATGGGATTAAAGCCATTGTCATTAGCAGATTTAATTCAAATTGTCAGCCTTTGGGATCCATCTAAACAAAGAATTGCTGTTGAATCAATGATTTATTATGCTTGCCATGTTGAAAAGAACTCAACATTGATCAATCGCTTGAATGAATTTGTAAAAAAAATAAGAGATTAGAATTCTATCCTCACCGCAACCACAATTTGCGGTCTAACGTGCGGTATTGCAGCGCCTCGGCGATGTGTTGGGGGGTAATTTCAGGGTTAGATTCCAGGTCAGCGATGGTGCGGGCGACCTTGATGACGCGGTCATAAGCGCGGGCGGAAAGGTTGAGGCGCTCCATCCCGATGCGCAGCATGTTTCGCGTCGGCTCGTCCATCACGCAATAGGTTTTCAATTCTTTTGAATTCATGTGGGCGTTGCAAAACACGTTGGCGCCTTTAAAGCGCTGGCTTTGCTGCTCTCTGGCGCGGATCACCCGCTGGCGGATTTGCGTCGAAGTTTCGCCTTTGGGCGGCGCGTGCATTTCGTCAAAGGTGACGCTGGGCGTTTCGACGTGAATGTCAATGCGGTCGAGCAACGGGCCGGACAATTTTGAAATGTATTGTTGGATTTTGTTGGGCGTACACTGGCACTGGTGCGCCCCGTCGCCGTAATATCCACACGGACACGGGTTCGCCGCAGAAATCATCATAAATCGGCTCGGGAAGGTCAGCGACCCCGCAACGCGTGAGATGGTGACGACGCCGTCTTCTAACGGCTGGCGCAGGTTCTCTAAAATATCGCGCTGAAATTCGGGCAGTTCATCCAAAAATAAAACGCCGTGATGGGCCAGGCTGACTTCGCCCGGTTTGGGATACGCCCCGCCACCGATCAGCCCTGCATACGAAACGGAATGGTGCGGCGAACGAAACGGACGCACCGCGACCAGCGCTTGCTCTGCTGACAGCGATCCGTGGATGCTATGAATCTTGGTTGTTTCGAGCGATTCCTCAAACGACATCGGCGGCAGGATGCCGGGCAGTCGTCGCGCCATCATGGTTTTGCCGGAGCCTGGCGGGCCGATGAGTAATGCGTTATGTCCGCCTGCGGCTGCGACTTCCAAGGCGCGTTTGACGTGCTCCTGGCCTTTGACGTCGGCGAAATCGGCGTCAATGGTTTTACTTGCTTCAAATAGTTTTTGTACGTCCACCGACACCGGCGCCGCGTTGGATTGCCCACAGAGAATTTCAACTGCTTCGGGCAGCGTCTTGATTCCATATACGTCTAGGCCGTCAACCACGGCGGCTTCGCGCGCGTTGTCGTACGGCAGCAGCATCTGTTTGAGTTCGTTGCCGTGGGCGGAAAGCGCGGCGGGCAACGCCCCGCGAATGGGGCGCAATCCACCGTCGAGCGCCAGTTCGCCGAGCAGCAGGGTATCGTTCAACACGTCTTCAGGAATCAGGCCCGCTGCGGCGATCAATGCAATCGCGATGGGCAGGTCGAGCGATGAGCCTTCTTTGGGGATATCAGCGGGCGCGAGGTTGATGGTCATGCGTTTGACCGGGTATGAGAACCCGCAATTGGTCAACGCCGAGCGGACCCGTTCGCGGCTTTCACGTACAGCCAGGTCAGGTAGCCCGACAATGGTCAGCCCGGGTTGGCCGGGCGCCATATCGAGTTCAACGTCGATCAGGTAGGCGTCAACGCCCATCGCGGCGCTGGCGCGGGTGCGGATATACATAAAGCGTCCTTTAATGCGTTTCAAAATTTATAGCACAAGAAGCCATTTTATTCGCAGTCTACGAGACAATTTTTTTTAACCAATTTTTTTGATTGATCAACCGAACGGCGGATATTGAATGCAATACGAACAACCTGAGAAGGGCCAGGCTCAATCAACGCCCACGCTCCTCCTTCGCAGCGGCATTGTCTTCAGACGCCAATTGTTATGAATTGATTATTCGCTGGGCGAGCTCTTCGGTGACGCCGGGGACGCTGCATAGTTCGTCCGGGCTGGCGGTTTTGATCTTGGCAACAGAGCCAAAATGTTTGAGTAAGGCGCGCTCTTTGGCGGGGCCGACGCCTTTGATGTTGCGCAGAGACGAATGTTGCACCCGCTTGCCGCGCAGTTTGGCGTTGTAAGCGTTACCGAAACGATGGGCCTCGTCGCGGACGAATTGCAACAAGCGCAAGCCTAGGTTACGACGTTCAAGGCGCACCGGCTCGCTCAGCCCCGGCAGGTAAATCAGTTCCTCTTTTTTGGCGAGGCCGCAGATGGGGAAGTTGGGAATGTCGAGTTCGTCGAGCGCTTCCATGGCGGCGTGCAGGTGCCCTTTGCCGCCGTCGATCATGATGAGGTCGGGCGGTTTGGCGAAGCGCTTTTTCTCGGCGTCGTCGCCGTCTCCATGAGAGAAACGGCGTCGCAGCATCTCCTGCATACAGGCGTAATCGTCTTGGCCTTCGACGTCTTTGATCTTGAAGCGGCGGTAGGACGACTTCTGCGGCTGGCCGTCTTGAAACACCACCATCGCCCCGACGGAATGGTCGCCCTGGGTGTTGGCGATGTCGTAGCCTTCGATGCGCAGCGGCAGCACTTCGAGTTTGAGCGATTCTTGCAGGGTGATGACGTTGTCGGCGACGCTGTGTTTGACGCCGTGTAATTTTCGATAATGGTTTTCGGCGTGATGGCGGCTGTTCTTTTCCGCCAGTTGCAGCATGGCGTGTTTCATGCCGCGATGGGGCGTCTTGATGGCGATGGTGCGTTCTTTGATCTTCGATAATGAATTTTCTAAACTCTGCAAGCGTTCCTTGCCGATGGACGCCGGGAGAAATATTTCCCTGGGGACGTCGGTGTTGCGCGCATAAAACTGGATCAAAAACGCATAGAGCGCTTCGGGCGCTTCGGCGTGGGACGCGCCGTCGAGTAAGTGGTTTGACGTGCCGACTACGCGCCCGTTGCGGCGGCGGATCACACCGATGCAAGCGGTTTCGTGTACGCGGGTATAGCCGATGAAATCCTGGTTCTCGACCGTGTTGCGTAGCATTTTCTGCTGGATGGCGAACTGGTCGGCTGCCTCCAGTATGTCGCGATAGAAGGCGGCTTTTTCAAAATAGAGGTCGCGCGAACATTCCTCCATACGCGCTTTCAGGCGATGGATGACATCGTCATGTTTGCCGCGCAGAAATCCCGAAACGCCGTTGCATAAACTGGCGTACTCTTCGTTCGTCACCACGCCGCCGCAGGGCGCGCAACACCTTCCCATTTCGTAATCCAGACAGGGGCGGACGTTCAATAATTTTTTCGATTCATACTTGCAGGGACGAATCGGGAAAATTTCGTGCAGCGCCGAAAGCGCGCGTCGCGCTTGGGTGACGTGCGGATAGGGGCCGAAATATTGGGCGCCGTCTGAGTCAACGCTGCGGGTCAGATAGGCGCGGGGGAATTCTTCATTGGTGATTTTGATGTAGGGATAGCGCTTGTCGTCTTTGAGCTTGATGTTGAATTCAGGATGGTATTTTTTAATCAAGTTATATTCGAGCAGCAATGCTTCTTCGTCGCTGTCGGTGATGATGGGTTTGACTTCTTGGATGACTTCAACAAAGGGCGAGGCGTAGGCGCCGTTTTTGCGCGCGCAGTGCGAGCGGATGCGCTTCTGAATGTCGATGGCCTTGCCGACGTAGGCAACCCGGCCCTGGGCGTCGTGCATCAGGTAGACGCCGGGTTGATTGGGAAGCAACGCAATCTGTTCGCGGGTTATCATGGTGTGTTTATTGTAACGGTGTTGCGGATACGCGGTATGTTAACTCTCGGGTTGTTTTTTGAGCGGACGCTGTTTGTGTTGGAGCAGGTAGCCGATGAAGCATAGCGGCAAGAACAGAATCGGCGCAACCGAACTCGCAATCAAGTAACTGCCGACGCAAGCGGTGACTAAAATAATGACCTGTTTTTCCATATAGATGACGAGGATGGCGATGATGAATGATAACACCGCAGGCCAGAGGTTGCCCAACACGCGGTCGAGGTGCTGAAGAACGCCGACTTCGGCGAAGAACCCGCGCAGGTATCCCATTTGGGTTTGGTCTGTGTATAGCACATACAAGAGTCCCGCGAGTACGCCGACGAACACCAGCGCAACATACATTCGCTTGGCGAGGATGATGCCGACCACGGCGAAGACGATGCTAAACAAAATGATGATCCAGGGGTTGTCGGGCATGTATTGGTTGGGGTCCATATCAAAGATGGGCAGCAGCGATTGCAGCAGGTTGTAGAGGCTGTAGCCAAACAAAAAGCCCATCACGAAACCGACGGCGTTGACGCCGAAGCGAAACAACATCCAGCCAAAACCAAACAAACCTACGCCGAGGGCGAGTTGAAAATAATCGTTAGCATTCATGAGTTATGGGTTTAAGTGTCCTGTGAGTTCTTCAAGGACCTGGCTGCATTCCTGGTCCGAGGGGTTCAGGGTAACGGCGGCGCGGTAACAATCATAGGCGCCTTCGATGTCATGGGTTTGGGCGCGGATAAAGCCCAGCAGTTTGAGCGCCTCAAAATGGTCGGGCTCTTTCTCTAAACAGGCTTGCAACGGCTCCGCTGCGGTTTCGTATTCACAGTCGCGCACGGCGATGGCGCCGCGTACTAACGCGATTTCCGGGCAATCGGGATCGCTGGCGTTAGCGCGTTTCAAAAACTCTTTTACTTTTTTTGGGTCGTTATATTCATGCGCGAGCAACGCCAGATAGGCGTAGGGACGCGGGTTTTCTCTGTCCATCTTGAGAGCGCGGACAAAGCATTCGCGCGCGTCGTTGTGATGGGAGGTCATTTGGCAGGCGATGCCCATCTCGACCAGCGCTTCTTCGTAATCCGAATCCATCTCTAAGGCGTCGTGCAAATGGGCCATCGCTTCTTCATAGCGGCCCATGCGGTTGAGGGCTTTGCCTAAATTGTATAGTACGCGGATATCGGGATCGTGGCGGCTGAGATATGAAACAAAGACATCGTGCGCGCGCTTGTAGAGGCCTTTTTTTGCGAAGGCAAATCCTAACAGCAGGGTGGCTTCGCGCTCGATGCCGGGCATGTCTTTGATGTCCATCAGGCGCAAAATCGCCTGGTCGAATTCGCCAGCGGAAAACAGGTTGGCGGCTTCGAGCATCTCTTCGCGCGCTTCTTGTTCCGGCGTACGTTGGCGGGCGTCGGCGCCGTCGTTCTCCAGCCCGCGCATGACCGCGTCGATGCCGCGTTTGGCGGCTTCCTGGCTGGAATCAAGTTCGAGGCACTGCTCGTAATAATCCTGCGCTTTGTTGAGTTTGTTTTGCTTGCGCAGAATATCGCCCGCCGTGCAATAGAAGGGGGCGTAGTCGGGCATGGCTTTGATGCCTTGTTCGGCGGCTTTCAGCGCCTTGGCGGGTTGTTGCTGCCGGGTGAGCAGCCGCACCAACTCGGTGCGCGCCTTCACGTCGCGCGCGTTGAGTTTGAGCGCTTTGCGAAACATCTTTTCGCCTTTGCGCTCGTCGCCGGTTTTGAGAAGAGTGCGCCCAAATGAGCACAAGACCTCAAGGTCATTCGGCAACAGCCCCATGATTTTTTCATACATGGAGAGCGCATCGGCGTGGCGTTCCATGTCGTCGTAGATGCGGGCAATCAGAAAGTAGACGTCAGGAAAGTCGGGCTGTTCGACCAGAGCTTTTTTCAACGCAATCAGCGCCTGGTCGTAGTGACCGCCGGAGTAGAAGTTGAGGCCGGATTTATAGTGTTGGACAAATGTACTCATCACAGCCCGATGGGGCGTTTAGCTTCTACTAGATGCGCGTAGGCCCAGAAAAGAAGAAATGGGCGATACTGGATTCGAACCAGTGACTTCCAGTTTGTGATACTGGCGCTCTAACCAACTGAGCTAATCGCCCTTATTGCTTGTGTCATTATCCCTTGCAACGTGTGTCAGTCAAGCCGTTTTCGGGGCAATCTTGAAAACGGTTAGTCTGGCAAGTCGTCATCAGACGGCGTGAGGTCTTGTCCGACCAGCGCGGCGCGCAGAAACGCGTCAACATAATTGTCGAGATCGCCGTCCATCACGTTTTGAATATCGCCGCGTTCTTCTTTGGTGCGGTGGTCTTTAATCATGTTATAGGGGTGGAACACATACGAACGAATCTGGTTTCCCCAGGCGATGTCGCGCTTTTCGCCGCTGAGTTCGCTGACTTTTTGGGCTTGTTCTTGTTCCATCAATTCAAATAGCCGCGCTTTGAGAATTTTCATCGCCGTGTATTTGTTTTGATGTTGCGAGCGTTCGTTCTGGCAACTGACCACGATATTGGTGGGCAGGTGAGTGATGCGAATCGCGGAATCGGTCACGTTGACGTGCTGTCCGCCCGCGCCCGATGCGCGGAAGGTGTCGATGCGCAGGTCGCCTTCGTCGATTTCGACTTCGAGGTCTTCTTCGACTTCGGGCAAGACATGGACAGACGCAAACGAGGTGTGGCGGCGCTTGTTGGCGTCGAAGGGCGAAATGCGCACCAGGCGGTGGATGCCGGATTCGGCCTTGAGGCGCCCGTTGGCGTATTCGCCTTTGACGAAAATGGTGACGTTTTTGACGCCTGCTTCGTCGCCGTCTTGTAGATCGACGATTTGGGACGTCCAGCCTTTTCGTTCCGCATAGCGTAAATACATCCGCATTAACATCGACGCCCAGTCGCACGATTCAGTGCCGCCTGCGCCGGGGTGAATGTTCAGATAACAATTGGCGTCGTCGTGTTCGCCGCTGAGCGTACATTGCAACTCATGCGCATCGAGTTCGCTGACTAGAGCATCCAGTTCCGATTGAAAATCAGACAGATGGTTTTCGTCTTTCTCTTCTTCGGCCATTTGCGCCAGTTCGATTGCGTCAGAAAAACGGCTGTGTAAATCTTGATAGGGGTCTATCAGGTTTTTAATGCGGCGGATGGCTTTGCCGTGTTCTTGGGCTTTTTGGGGGTTGTCCCAAAAGCCGGGAGCGTTCATCTCTTCTTCGAGGCGGCTGATGTCGGCGCGTTTTCCCCCGACGTCAAAGATGCCTCCCGAGCTCTTCGAGGCGTTTGTTGTGGTTGTTCAATGTATACAATATGTCTTCGTACATGGCGGCTCCTTCGGGTATGTGAAAAACCGCAATCAGACAAGCGGTTTTTATGTTTTGCGTCAACGTGTAGACTCATCTATCATACGGGACAGCGGTTCCGTCGATGTTCCATCCCGGCGGATTTAGCGCTTTGCGTATATGAATTGAGGGGACGTTTGCTCATGGCTTTGCATGTGTATCCTGTTACGATTGGCCAGATTTCACCGCCCATTCATGGTTTATTGTCGCGCCCCAGCGCGAAAGACCGTACCCTGCCGACGTTAATTTATTATCACGGGCTTAACGGTTCGCGCAATCAGGCGTTTCAAGACCGCTATTTGATTTTAGCCGAAGCGATTCAGGCGTTGAATTGCAATCTGTTGTCGGTCGACTTGCGGGCGCACGGCGAGCGGCGCGCCGATAAGAACGTGCCAGCGGTTGAGAATTTTATCCGGCTGCTGTCCGATAAAGAAAAGAACCCTTTTGAAGGCGCGCTGGCGGACGTAAAGCGCACCGTTGATTTTGTGATTGAGAAAAAAATCGCTCTTCCTCAACAGATCGGCGTGATTGGCCTCTCATGGGGCGGGACGCATGTATTATATGCCTTGAAAAATGAGCGGCGCATTCGTTGCGGCATTTCGCTATTGCCGGTATGTAGCATCGGCAGTTTGTTAGAGTTTCGCGCGATGAAAGAGCACCCGCTCATTAAAGAGTTCGAGCCTTTAAATTACATCAAATCTCTCGCGCCCAAGCCGTTGTTAATGATCACGGGAGAAAAAGACAAACGCGCCGAGCCGCGCTTTGCCAGCGATTTGTTTCAGGAGTTAGAAATCGAATATGGCGACGCGGGCGCCGCCGACCGTCTGGCGTATGCGATGTTATTGAATGCGGGACACGCCTATGACGAGCGCATGACCGATATAGTAGTCAATTGGATTCAGGAATATCTGATTCCCGAAGCGGACGGCCCCAATTTGGGGTGATTATTTGAGTTTGACCGGGGCCTCGCCGCGCGCTTTGCGGGCGCCGTACAACACGTCAACCGTCGCGGCGCACATCTGGTCCAAATAACCGTATCCACACAAAAACACAGGGGCGTCAGGAAAGCGGTTGTACAAGTACGGGCTGCCGTATGCGATGATGGCCGCCGTCTTGCCGCTGGCGAGGATATCGTCAATTAGTTCCGCCATGCTTTCCGGCAGTTGAACGGTTCCTTTGTCGGGCAATACGTCAATCGCGACTGCAACGACAATCACGTCGTTCGCTTCAATGCACTCGCGCGCCGTCTCGTAGACGGTCTCATTACTGGTCGGCATGATGGCGATGCTTGAGACGCATTGGCTGTGTTCTTCCATTTCTTCAAAAAAGGCTTCGCCAAAGTCGCTAAATTCATCGGTCGTATCAAAAAAGGCGAGCGCCGCCGTGGGGCGGTCAGAGGGCAGCGGCAACTGGCCGTCTTGATTGGCAATGATGGTGACGGCGTCGCTGCAGATGGAGGCGCATGCGTTGTCGGCTTCGTTCGACTGTAAGAGCTGGTCGATGGCGTCCATCGAACAGGGCGGTTGTTCGTGTAGATCGAAGCGCGCTTTCAGTGAGAGAATGCGTCGAATCGAGGCGTCAATGCGCTCTTGCGATAATCGGCCTGATTGAACCGCCTGCTCAACGCTTGCGTATGCTGCCGCGAAGTCTGCGGGCATGAGTATCAGATCGACGCCTGCTTCGAGCGCGAGGATCGCGGCTTCTCCGCTTTCATATAAGGTGGTGATGCCGCCCATTAACATCGCGTCAGTCACAATCAAGCCGTCAAAGCCCATCTCTACGCGCAACAACCCCGTAATAATCGGCGGCGAAACCGTTGCCGGGCGTTTTTCGCCCGGGTCGAGCGCCGGGACGGAAATATGCGAGGTCATAATGGCTGGCAGTTCGCCCTGTTCAATCGCGCGACGGTAGGGAAGCAGTTCGACGCTGTCGAGACGCTCGCGGTCGGCTTCGATTACGTCTAACACTAAGTGCGTATCAAGCGAGGTGTCGCCGTGCCCCGGGAAGTGTTTGCCGCAAGAAATCACGCCGCCTTTGTGCAAGCCGCGGATCGCCTGTTGCGCCATGGCGGCGACGCATTCAGGGTCGCCGCTATAAGATCGCGTATTGATGATGGGGTTGACTGGATTTATGTTCACATCCATCACCGGGGCAAACACCCAATTGACGCCAATTGCTTTCGCTTCGACCGCCGTATGGTAAGCGGTCAGATAGGCGTAGGGTTCAAACCCGGTGGCGCCAATCGCCATCGCGGGAGGAAACACGCTCAAACAGGGCGCAATCACCCCGCCAAAGCCGCCGCCCGCGCCCGATTCCATATCGGCGCCGATGAACATCGGTATCTCTGAATGCAATTGCATCAAATCAATTAACAATGGCGTTGCGCCCAGATAATAGCGGTTGAGGTAGTAGCCCGCCGGGGCGTATTCGCCAATTTCATTGCGGACGCGCACAGCGTATTCTTCGATCTGCTGTTGCGCTGTCAGCGTTTCGTGCATTAAGTAAGGACAAAACAATTGTCCGATTTTTTGTCTGTCTGACATGGAGGCGAGAGTTTGCTCCACCCATGCAGTTTTTGAGTCGGATAATTGCAGCGGCTGAGACGATTGATTTTTCATTCGGGCCTGCTTCGCTCAATGAATTTTAATTAGGAACCAATACAGAACAATGCTATACACTAGAATCGGGCTTTTTCTTAAATGCTTTAGAATTTTCTATTAGAGGAGAGAGTGGATGAACAGAAAGGCCTCAATTTTTTTCAGTGCTTTATTGCTGATATCCACCAGTCTTCAATCATACGCAGAAGAAATGGCCCCTTGGGTCAAAGGCGAAACCTGGAACTATCAGCATGAAGGCCCCGTCCCCTTTCGCGGTGAAGAATCTAAAGTCGTTGGTGACCGGGTGATGCAGGTGTTGAATGTGGAAGAAGGCGCCGCTGACGTTCGCTGGACGCTGAAAGAAAACTGGGGTGACCTCGATGACGCGCCGCGTACGTTTAGGGTCGATGCAGACCGCAAAGTCCATCGCCTGTTGTGGGGCGATGATGATATCGCCTACGAACCCGCCTTGCCGATGGATTACACCTCACTCAAACCGGGCGAAGAACAGACCGATGAAATTATGATAAAATTCGGCGAGAGCGCAATGAAATGCACCGTTACCGCTAAGCGGTTGCCCGACCAGGACGTGGTCGTCCCCGCCGGGACGTTTGAGCAATGCGTCCATGTGAAGATTGATATGAAGATCCATTTCGGCGAGCTGCATTTGCCGATTGACCATCAGGTTTGGTATCATCCCCGCGTGAATTTTCTGGTGAAAGAAAAATATTTTTTCAAAGCGATGCAGATTGGCGGCCTGGGGTGGGGGGAGCATACGTGTCTAAGCGAACTGAAAGAATATAAGAAACCCTAAGGCGAACGTGATAGTCAAAATGAAAGAAAGCGCACCAATGAGTGCGCTTTCTTCTTGAATGCCGTTTGGGTTTTTATCCCAATAAGTAAGAAACTTGTTCTCGGGTTTCGGTCAGCCGCCTTCCGACTGCATGCGTGAGAAACTCGAATACTTCGGCTTTGATGCCGACGTCTTGTTGAAAGAGTTCTAACAAGGCCGGGCCGGGCAGCGCAATGGTGACGCAATCTTCCAGGCAACGCGAAGCGGCGGTCACTTTATGCGGCGGTACAATCGCCGACCAGCCGAATAGATCGCCGGGTGTGACAGTATGGATCGCGATGACATGGTTGCCCGGCAGCGTCATTTCGACTAACACGCGGCCTTCTTTCACGACATGCATCGCGTCGCATTCCGTTCCTTCCTTCTGGACATAATCGCCTTTTTGAAAACGGCGCTCTTCTGCGATATTACACAATTGCGCCAACTGTTTTTCGCTGAGTCCATTAAAACATTGCAGCGGTTGCACCGCTTCAACTCCAACCATAATTGTCTCCCTTTATTGGAGGAATTCGCTGTTCAATGAGGTTATTCCATGATGCAGTAACAGAACGGTAACGGAATTGAGGGAAAATAGCAACAGATATTTTATTACCTATCTCTTGCATAGTCAGATATTTATCTAATCCCGGCGATTAAATGCGCTACCGGTCTCCAGGTCAATCTGCGCCTGTGCGCAATTGGGTAGAGGGGGCATTATGAAAGAGAGGTTCTCTGGTTATTGGTTTCAGGCGCCCGGGCCGCTGTGCTTGCCGGAACGGCGTTCGTTTTATAAGATGGCGCCACGCACAAGGAGACGGTATGAGCAAGTTAGATCGTGATACGTTATATCCATGGCTGGCGATTTTACGCGCTAAATTTATGGGAAGCAGTCGGGCGCGAGTTTTGGTTGAACGCTTTGGTTCGATCAACGCCGCGTTGAATGCGTCCGTTGAGGCAATCGCGTCCGTGCCGCGTTTTAATGAAGAGATGGGACGCGCGGTGCGCGAAGCGGCCCGGGGGAAATATGACGATGAGATTGAGCGCGAGCTGAATTGGTGCGAGCGCAACGGCGTTAAAATCATGCTGCAATCCGACCCGGGATTCCCCGAACCGCTGAAACAAATTCCCGCAGCGCCCGCGTTGTTGTATGTGAAGGGAAAGATTCTCCCGCAGGATTTATTATCCATCGGCATCGTCGGAACCCGTCTTGCCAGCGACGCAGGCAAACGCACCACCAACAAGATTGCCCGCGAATTGGCTGAAGCCGGGCTGACGATTGTTAGCGGACTGGCTTGGGGCGTTGACGCATCGGCGCATAAAGGCGCGTTGAAATGTAAGACAGGGCGTACGCTGGCGGTGTTAGGCAACGGATTGAAATATATTTACCCCAAAGAGCACAAGTCGCTCTATGAGCAGGTGTTCAGACGAGGGGCATTGATTACGGAACTTTTTCCTGCCGTGGCTCCTGATAAGCGCAACTTCCCGCCGCGCAACCGCATCATCAGCGGGCTTTCGCTGGGCGTGTTAGTCGCCGAAGCCCCCGCCCGTAGCGGCGCTTTAATCACCGCTAACTATGCTCTCGAACAGGGGCGCGAGATTTTCGCGCTGCCTGGCGCCGTCGACCAATGGAACGCGGAAGGCGCCAATAAACTCATTTCTGACAGCGCGGCGAAGCTGGTGACTTCGGCGGATGACATCTTGCGCGAGTTGGAAGATAAGATTGCGTATTACGTGCACGAGATGAAAGGCGATATTCAGAAATTCGTCCCGCCGCCGGAAGAACCGCCGATTGTGATTGAAGACGACGAAGAACCAATCGAGCCTGAGGCAACGGAGCCACCAAAACAAGAAAAGAAAGAAATGCCCGCTGCGCCGACCCAAAAACCCGCCGCCGTCAATCTCGCGGCGTTAAACCTGAGCGATGACGAAAATGTGATTCTACAAAAATTGACGGAGGATGCGGTCCAGATTGATGCGTTGTGCCGTGAGTTAGACTGGCCGATTGCGCGGGTGTCGTCTGCGCTGGGGTTGCTCGAACTGAAAGGCCTCGCCGACCGCGAGGCGGGAATGCGCTTTCGCAAGGCGGACGGGTAAGAGCCTGACTTTGGGCGCTGTGTTGGTACGGATGAAAATGTGATAACCCGCCCCTCCATCAAGTTGGGGGAGCCTGGGTGCCGCAGGCAGGGCTGGGTGGTAATGTCATTGACTTAAGACTTTTAGCCCCCCTTTTTAAGGGGGGACGGCGCTGAAAGCGCCAGGGGGGGATTCGGGCGCAACACGTTGCGCCCCTACAGGGCTGATATTTTTTGATTTCGTTGCATCAAAGTCTGCCCTCACTTCGCGACGCCTTGGCTTGCCACCCCTTAAGTCGATGATATTGCCTTTTGCACAGGCGCTCAGTAAGTCAATTTTTTGAATACAATGAATTTTCATAGAAGTGTTCAGAATGCCTTAAACCTAATGTATGGTGGGATGAATGCAATGAATCCCGCCATTGGTTTGTGATAGATTTTTATTGGTGGGTTTCGCTTCGCTCAACACCACCCTACTTGAGACGTTTAGAAAAACTCGTTGTAGGTTAGGCTCGCTCAGCAGCCCATCGAATTTGCTATTCTGCGAATTTTACTTATAAATCTCCCACTGCGCGGCGCTGGAATTGGGCGAGAGAATCAGTTCACTGGGGAACCAATTGATCTCTCTTTTGATGCGGTATTCACTGCCGTCTACCAAGCGCACCAGAAAGGTTTCTTCTCCCAAAAATGAGCCGTCAGCGAAAATCATGTACTGGCCCTCTTCAGATTGATACATCGGGTTCGGCGGATAAATACTGTTTTCCTTTATCGCTATCCGATAGACATTTTCTACTGGATGAGAAAACCCTTCGAAGGCCAGCGTAAGTTGAATCGGTTGGTCGCCGGAGCCTCGAATCGGGTTTGCATGGCTGTCTCCGAATACCTGATTGCCCAGAGCATCATAAAAAGCAAACGATTTCCATTTTTGTAGCGCATAGGGGTACATGTTGCTGCCCGGACGGCGGATGGATGGGTGGAGAACCGGCTTGGCGGTGAAGAGAGCCATTCGCTCCTGGCTTGAGTCCGGGGTGATCTGAATATCGAAAGAAATTTTCGTCGCAGACGGAATGATGGATGAATCAGTCACATTATCGCCAAGCGTAATCTCAAAGTCGCCTTCTCCCATTGTGTGTTCAATGGTTGCGATGACGCGTTGAATATTTGCTGGTGGATAGAGATAAACGTCTAATTCAATGTAATGAAACAACCAGGTTAGATCATTGGTTGGGTCTGCAATGTATACTCCCCCATCCGAAACCAAGACCGGACGCTGCGCTTGCGCGGATGAAACCAGCGTAAATGCAAACAAATAAGCGGCTAGTAATAAGATGATTTGTCTCATTGTTTTTTGCCCCCAACGTGCCATCGTTTTGGTAAAAATATCATGGATATCTCAATTTGTAAGCAATTTTCTTGGATTTTGTTGTGAGTAATTCACCAAATTTGTCTAATTGGCGCCGTCTTGCTTGCGTGTTGCGCCGGGTCGAGACATAATGTCATCTCAACATGGTTATATCGACTTATTCCACCATTTCCCGTCCCCCGGCAGTTCTCGTTTTAGAGGATGGTTCGCTCTATCGAGGACGTGCGTTCGGCGCTCCCATCGAGAGCGGCGGCGAAGTTGTTTTTAATACCTCCATGAGCGGTTATCAGGAAGTTTTGACCGATCCGTCCTATTACGGACAGATCGTCACCATGACCTATCCATTGATCGGTAACTACGGCGTCAATGAAGAAGACGTCGAATCGAACAAGATTCAGGTGGCGGGATTCATCATCAAAGAACCGGCGCGGCTGCATAGCAACTGGCGCAGTTCGTCCACCCTCGAAGACTATCTAAAAGCGCAAAACATCGCCGGATTATGCGGCATTGATACCCGTGCGTTAGTTCGTAAGTTGCGTAATCATGGGGTGATGCGCGGCGTGATTTGCAGTGAGGGCGGCTCCGAAGCCGACCTGGTCGCCAAGGCGCAAGCGGTTCCGTCGATGGCGGGCTCCGATCTGGTCAAAAGCGTCACTACTTCTGAGCCGTACGTCTGGGATCAGCCATTGCACCCGGTTTATCGTCAATATGACCTCACGCCTGCGCCGTTTCGCGTGGTCGCTTACGATTTCGGCATTAAACAGAATATCTTGCGCCACCTCGCAGGGCGCTTTAAAGAAGTGCATGTCGTTCCAGCGACTACATCCGCTGAAGATGTGATGAAATTAAAGCCTGACGGCGTTTTTCTCTCAAACGGCCCCGGCGACCCCGAGCCTGTGACCTACGCCGCTGAGTCGGTGAAGGGGCTGCTGGGTAAAGTCCCTGTGTTTGGCATCTGCCTGGGCAACCAGATTTTAGGGCTGGCGCTGGGCGGAAAAACCTATAAGTTAAAATTCGGTCATCGCGGCGCCAATCAGCCCGTGAAAGACCTTGATACCGGAAAAATCGACATCACGTCGCAAAATCATGGATTCTGCGTCGATTTTGACAGCATTCAGCAAGAAGATGTTCGAGTGACTCACGTTAATTTGAATGACAATACGGTCGAGGGCTTGGAGTCGCCCGGTTTGCAGTGCTTCTCGGTGCAATATCATCCCGAAGCCTCACCCGGCCCGCATGACGCCTCGCACCATTTTGACCGTTTTCTCGACATGATTAAAAACCAGAAAGGGTAAGACAACCCGCAATGCCGCGCCGCGACGATATACATAAAATATTGGTGATTGGCTCCGGCCCGATTGTGATCGGGCAGGCGTGCGAGTTTGATTATTCTGGAACCCAGGGCTGTAAGGCGCTTCGTGAAGAAGGCTATGAGGTGGTGTTGGTCAACAGCAACCCCGCCACCATTATGACCGACCCTGAATTCGGCGACCGCACCTACGTCGAACCGATTATCCCCCAGGCGCTGGAGCGCATCATCGAAACCGAGCGCCCCGATTGCCTGCTGCCGACCTTGGGCGGACAGACGGCGCTCAACGCGGCCGTTTCGCTATTTGACGCTGGTATTCTCGATAAATACAACGTCGAGTTAATCGGCGCAAAGATGCCCGCCATTCGTAAGGCCGAAGATCGCGAAGAATTTAAAGAAGCGATGACCAAAATCGGCCTCGATTTGCCCAAAAGCGCGTTTGTCAGCAATATGCAGGAAGCGCTCGACGCGATTGACGAGATTGGTTTCCCGGTGATTATTCGCCCGTCGTTTACAATGGGCGGCTCTGGCGCGGGCACCGCCTATAACCGCGAAGAATATGAAGAGACGGTGCGCTGGGGGTTGGAGTGCAGCCCCGTTCACACCATTTTGGTGGAAGAATCGGCGCTGGGCTGGAAAGAATACGAACTCGAAGTGATGCGCGACTTGAAAGACAACGTCGTTATCATCTGTTCGATTGAAAATTTTGATCCGATGGGCGTCCATACCGGCGATAGCATCACGGTTGCGCCCGCGCAAACCCTAACCGACAAAGAATACCAACTGATGCGCGACGCCTCGATTGATATCATTCGCGAAATCGGCGTCGAAACTGGCGGCTCGAATATTCAGTTCGCCGTCAACCCTGACGATGGGCGTATGGTGGTGATCGAGATGAATCCGCGGGTTTCGCGCAGTTCGGCGCTTGCGTCGAAGGCGACCGGGTTCCCCATCGCGAAAATCGCCGCCAAGTTGGCGGTTGGTTTCACTCTTGATGAAATTCCGAATGACATTACCCGTGAAACCCCGGCGTCATTCGAGCCGACGATTGATTATGTTGTGACCAAGATTCCCCGCTGGGCGTTCGAGAAGCTGCCCGGCGCCAACCCGACGTTAGGGACGCAGATGAAGTCCGTCGGCGAGGCGATGTCGATAGGGCGTACGTTTAAGGAATCGCTGCAAAAAGGGTTGCGTTCGCTTGAGATCGACCGCTATGGCTTGGGCGCCGATGGCAAAGATAAATTCATTTTCCATGACTCGGGCCACCCGCGCTATCGCAAAAAAAGTGATGCTGCCATGCGGCGCGAAATCGAAGAAAAACTGACTGTGCCCAATCCTGACCGCATGTTTTATCTGCGTTATGCGTTTCAGGCGGGGTATTCAATTGACGATATTTTTGAATTGACCAAGATTGACCGCTGGTTCCTGGCGAACCTGGAAGAAATCATCGCTATGGAAGACGAGCTGCGGTCGATGAAAGACGAAGTGCAAGCGTTTCTTTAGAATACTCTGCCCTCACCCCAACCCTCTCCCATAGGGGGGTGGAGCAGGCTGCGGATGATTTGTAGGGTGGGTTCTTAACCCACCGCTTGTACTAGTCCCCCTTGTTAAGGGGGGAAGCGTCGAAGACGCAGGGGGGATTTACGACAACCCCCACCCAGCCTCTCCCAACTTGGGGGAGGGGTGAATAAATCAGGGTAGGGTGGGCTCGCGAAGCAGCCCACCGGATGAAGCAGCGTTAGCGTAGCGAAGCCAAGCGGTAAGTAAAAAAATGGTTGGCATAAGAAAAGCCCCGCTTGATTCAACACAAAAGGCGGCGATGCCGCCCCCTCACCCCAACCCTCTCCCATAGGGAGAGGGAGCAGGCTGCGGATGATTTGTCGGGTGGGCTCTTGATCCACCGTTTTTGCAAGCCGGGTAGGGTGGGCTCGCGAAGCAGCCCACCGAAGAAAATTGCATGGTAGTCTGAAAAACTGAGTGTCAGCGCGCGCGAAGCGCTCAGCGATAGAAACAAAAAAAGTATTAATTTAATTAGAGATATTTAAGTACAAAACAAAAGGCGGCGATGCCGCCCCCTCACCCCAACCCTCTCCCATAGGGAGAGGGAGTAAAGTGATAGTGGTATGAACGAAGCGCAACTAAAAATCAAATTACACGACGCCAAGGCGATGGGGTTCTCCGATCGCCAACTCGCATATATCTGGGGCGTGGATGAACTAAAAATCCGCGCACTACGTAAAAAATTGGGCGTCGAGCCGGTCTTTAAGACGGTGGACACTTGCGCTGCGGAATTTGAAGCCTACACCCCCTATCACTATTCCACCTACGAACAAGAGACCGAAGTGCGTCCCTGCGAGCGCGAGAAGATTATGATTCTCGGCGGCGGCCCCAACCGCATCGGGCAAGGGATTGAGTTTGATTTCTGCTGCGTCCATGCGGTCTATGCGCTGTCAGAATTGGGTTACGAAACCATCATGGTTAATTCAAACCCCGAAACGGTTTCGACTGACTACGACACCGCCGACCGCCTCTATTTTGAGCCGCTGACCTTCGAAGACGTGATGAGCATCATCGACGTCGAAAAACCGAAGGGCGTTATCGTGCAGTTCGGCGGACAGACGCCGCTCAAGTTGGCCGTCGCGCTTGAAGAAGCGGGCGTTCCGATTTTGGGAACCTCGCCGGATAGCATCGACCTGGCCGAAGACCGCAAGCGCTTTGGCGCTTTGATTGAAGAACTGGGCATCCACCAGCCGCCCAACGGCACCGCGACCAGCGTCGAAGGCGCTGTTGAAATCGCCAATCGTTTGACCTATCCCGTGTTGGTACGGCCTTCATACGTTCTCGGCGGTCGCGCCATGGAAATTGTCTACGACGAAGAAAGCCTGGCCCATTACATGGAGAAGGCGGTTGACGCCTCGCCGGAGCGCCCCATTCTGGTTGATAAATTTTTAGAAGACGCCATCGAAGTTGACGTTGACGCCATTGCTGACGGCGAGACGGTCTATATCGGCGGCATCATGGAGCATATTGAGTTCGCCGGGGTGCACTCAGGCGACAGCGCCTGCGTAATCCCGCCGCGTACCCTGCTTCCCGAAACGATTGACGCCATTATCGAGCAGACCAAACGGTTGGCGTTCGCGCTCAAAGTCAAAGGTTTGATGAACATTCAGTTCGCTGTTTCTAAAGGCGGCGAGACCGAGAAAGTTTATATTCTCGAAGTGAACCCGCGCGCTTCGCGTACGGTTCCGTTTGTTAGCAAGGCGAAGGGCGTCCCGCTGGCGAAAATTGCTGCGCAGGTCATGTCCGGCAAGCCGCTGAAAGATTTTAATCTACCCGAACGTCTTGAGATTGCGCATGTCGCGGTCAAAGAGGCCGTGCTTCCGTTCGTGAAGTTCCCTGGCGTTGATACCATTCTCGGCCCTGAAATGCGCTCGACCGGGGAAGTCATGGGCATTGATACCGACTTTGGTCGGGCGTACGCCAAGGCGCAGGCGGGCGCAGGCATGTTCTTGCCGGGGCCGAATCCACCCAAAGAACATTCACAAATCATCATTAGCGTAAACGACCACGATAAGCCGGTCTTTCTGCCTGTTGCAAAGCGTTTGGTCGAACTTGGATTTGATCTTTACGCCACTGGCGGTACGTTTACGTTTCTTGAAGAAAATTCTGTCGATTGCCAGAAGGTATACAAGGTCAAAGAAAGCCGCCCCAATATCGTTGATTTGATGAAAAATGGGCGTGTTTCTCTGGTGATTAATACACCGTTAGACCGCGAATCGGCTTATGATGAACTTGCGCTGCGCCGATGCGCAGTTGAACAGAACATCCCTTATGCGACGACCACTGCGGGCGCTCAAGCGGCGCTCGACGGCATCGAAGCTGATTTGACCAATAATCTACAGGTCAAGGCGCTACAAGACTATCACGCGCAAATTTAGGAGCGCCTCCGCATGTCTGAGTTCCCGAAACGGTTGGCTTTTATCGGCGGCGGCAATATGGCCGAAGCCATTCTCGCGGGGCTGATCCATACTCAAGCGCTGCATCCGAATGAGATTATTGTTTCTGAACCCCGCCCCGAACGCCGCCAGGAACTTACCGAAGTTTATAAAATCGAAGCCGTTGAATCAAACCAAGACGCGATCCAACAAGCGCAAACGCTGGTGTTGGCGATTAAGCCGTTTAAATTAGATGAAGCCAAAGAAGACCTCCGCGCAGCGTTAACCCGTGAGCATCTAGTGATTTCGATCCTGGCGGGCGCGTCGCGCGAAAAACTCGGTCAGGCGCTGGGCGATAAAAAGCGCATGGTTCGTGTTATGCCAAACCTGCCCGCATTGGTGGGGCATGGCGTCAGCGCGATTACTTTTCCTGATGAAATGGGTGACGACGAGCGCGAGTGGGTGCGGACGATACTGCGCTCCGTCGGCGCGATTGTTGAAGTCGAGGAGCCGATGCAGGACGCGGTGACGGCGGTCTCGGGCAGCGGGCCGGGATACGTCTTCTATTTAGTGCATCATTTTATCGAAGCGGCAAAGGCCGAAGGGCTTGACGCAGACACCGCCCGCCAACTTGCGATACATACGTTTGTGGGCGCGGCCGAAGTATTAAAGCAGGGCGGCGATTCGCCTGAGACGCTGGTCAAAAAAGTGGCGACGCCGGGCGGTACCACCGAGGCGGGGTTGTCGGTTTTAGACAAAAATCAAACTCCAAAAATTTTAATAGATGTTGTTCATCACGCCGCTGAGCGCTCCCGCGAATTGAACCAGGGATAAAAGCGGTTTATAGTGTACCAATATTAATCGGGAATTGTGTTTTTTTTGGCCTGATTTTAAGCCTGCGGGCTTGTCGAAGCCGCGATTGATCCAGGCCAGATACTTGGTCGTGCAAGTTGACACGGCCTTAGTCTCATGATACTTTCCCCAATCGGACTGTCTCCCGATGGGGAATAGCGTCTAAATACCGAAAATCCAAGAAGATTAGGGATAGATATTATGTCTTACAAATCGCTTGTTCCCACAATTCTCGTTGCGGCTGCGTTGTTGTTTCCTGCCATAAGCCATGCTCAATACGGTATGGGCGGCATGGGCGGAATGGGTATGGGTGGCATGGGTTATGGCGGCGGCGGCTTTGGCGGCGGCGGTTTCGGCGGCGGCGGCATTGACGGTCCCGGCGCCGTTACGGTCAAGTACGGCGAAAAAATCTATTGCGCCATGTTCGGCGACTTGATTGACTACAAAGTTTATTACATTCAAGTGCCCGCTGATGCGATCGGCGTCCACTATTTCGATGACGGCACCATGGGCGATGAAGTTTCCTACGACGGTATGCCGAGCAATATTAATGTGATCCGCGATCAATACCTTGGGCCTTTCGCCATAAAATATAAACACTGGATTTCAAAAGCGGTTGATAAAGCTGAAGACATGGGCGCCCTCTCATTTTATAACTTGGGCGTTGCCACAGACGATCCCGAATCAAAAGTCGCCTCGCTCGAAGATTGGCGCGGGACGCTTGAAAACCAATTGGTAGATGTTCGGGCTACCGTGGCGCAGTTTGAGGGTTATGACGACACAACGTATATCAAATCAATTGATCCTTCCTTGTTTGAATCGCTTGAAGGATTTGGCGGTTTGAATTCCGGGTTTGGGGCTGGCGGCTTTTTGCCTGACTTGCCTCCTCCTCCCGGTTTGCCTCAACCCGGCGACCAGTTCAGGGTTGATGACGGCACAGATGCTGCGGACACAGAAGATTCAGGCGCTTATAATCCTGTCCAGAATACCCGCGACGCGGTGGGCGGCCTTGGCGGCGCGCCAAGTCTGGGCGCTGTAGAAGCAATGAATTCGCTCAATTAGAGCGAGTGAAAAATAATCGAGCAACTCAGTGTGAGTAGATATACAGAATAAGCGATTGATTCGCGTGATGGCGCCGCCCGCATAGAAGGCGAAAAGCAATGCAGGGCGGCGGTCCCATGAGATGGAGTAGCGACAGATGGCATCATGGAATGAAAAAGAAAAAGACGAGATTGAGTACCGGATTAAATTCATAAAGCAGTTTCTTGATCTTTGGACGCGTTACGACGGCTTGTTTCAAACCGCTTATCACGAGCAAAAAGCCGACGCGGAATCGGATGAAGAATTTTTGAAATTGAAAAGCCAATGCGCCCGCCGTCACCAATATCTGATGGAGTATTTGGGCGTCGAGTATAAAGGGGCTGAGCAAATTACCCCGTATCTGTCTGACACCGTGACCCTGAAGGCAATGATTGGGATTCACGTCGATTTTTATAAAAAATTGAGCTTGCAATGGCACCACACCTTCTTGCGCTTGCATGAAGCGATGGGGTACCTGCGTACGCGTTTGGAGTTAGAGGCGGCGCTGGATTAACTGGCTGCGTCTGTTTGTTTTTTTGGGTAAAGGGCATATTTCAAACTGATATTTGATCCGCATCAATGCGAAGATCGCTAAGGAGTAGGTTGATGAATCCGCGAAAGTCAAATTGGATAAAACTCGCGAGCCTTATTCTCATTACTGTTGTAATGTTCACAGGCTGCGCAAAACGCGACGCGCAAAAGGCCGTTGATTTGGCTGTCCAGGCGCAAGATGAGGCGCGAGCCGCCTTGGCGCCAAAGTATGCCGAAACAATTTATTCAGACGCCAACCGCCTGTTTGGTCTCGCGCAGTCGGAGTTTGACGCGGGCAACTATAAACAAGCCGCCGAATCGGCCCAGCAGTCCGAAGCGCGTTTTCGTTCGGCGATCACCGCCGTGCCTGAATTGCGCCGGGCGGTTGAAGATAAATTGGCCGAAATTAGCGATGCCGTAACCACCGCCGAGCAAAATGTGGAAACCGCTCGCAGTCAGGGTTTTTTGACGTCAGAAGAAATCAATGCGGTTGCGACGTCGGTTGATGATCTACGCTCCCGCCTTGACGGCGACTTGGGCGTTGATATGGATGTCCTCAACGCCTTCCTGGAAGAAGCCAAGGGCGCCTTGCCAAAGTCAGAGTCGCTTGCCACCGCGCACCTTCGCCCCGAAGCCGAACAGGCCCGCGATAGCGTTGTTGCGATGATGGAAGAAGCGCAAGAACTGAATGCGCCTACCGCCGAACCGCAATTGTGGTCGCAAATTACTACCTTGCAAATGCAACTCGATTCCGCCGAGCGCGATGGTCAATGGCAACAAATTATTGATGTCGCTGCTCAAATGAATGAGCCGCTGACTCAGGCGATCACCTCCGCGCAACGAAGCGCCGCAGGTGATATTATCGCCGATACGCAAAATCAAGTGACCCAAGCCGGTCAATTGAATGTGCAAGACGTGCCCGGGTTTACCGATTTAGTCACGCAAGCCAAAGACGCGTTGCAAGTCGGCAAAGACCTGTTGGGTCAAGAAAACTTCTCCGGCGCGATTGCCGCTGCTGATGAAGCCAAGGCGTTGTTGCAACAAGGCTACCAAACCCTCGGCGAGCAAGCCGATGTGCAGTTGTCGGTTGCGAACGAGAATTTGAACCAGGCGATCCAGTTGCAGGCTGAAACCTATGCGCCCGCCGTTGTGTCGCAAGTGCGCGACGCAATCGCTAGCGCGCAGGAATTGAAAAGCCAACAACGCTTTGCCGAATCTTACACCGCCGCGCAAAAAGCGGCCCAAGCCAGCGCGAACGCTCCCGAAGCCGCAAAGCGCGGTAAAGCCGAACAAACATTGCGTAAAGTAGAGGGGCCGTTTGGCGTCCTCCGCAGCCAGGGCGGCGATAAATATGCGCCCGAAGCGTATGAGAAAGCGCTTGACGCCGTCAAAGAACTTCGCGCTCTTATGCAAGCGGGTCAATACGCTCAGGTTGAAGAAAAAGTGCCTGCTGCGGTTGAAATCGCTGAATCCGGCTTGAAATCATTAGGGCAATCGGCCAAGCAGTATATTGGTCGCGCCGAACAAGCCATCACCGCAGCTGAAAAAGCCAACGCCAAAGATTGGGTTTCGATGCAATTCGCAAATTCAATCAATATGAAATCTGCGGCGCAGGGTGAACTCGAAAAGAACCGTTTCCTGGTTAGTATTCAGAAGTCAGAAGATGCAATCGAAGCCGCCAAAAGCGCAGAATCCCGCGCCTATCAATTACAGGCTGAGCAAAATCTCCGCAAAGCGAACGATTTAATTGCCGAAGCGCGTCGCGCACAACAAGACGATCTGAGCCCGAATGCGTATCGCAAAGCGCTTTATGCGACCGAGGACGGCGGGGAAATGCTTTCCAAAGGTTCCTATCAAGAAGCCTACAAGGTTTCTCTTGACGCCGCCGCGAAGGCTGACCGCGCACTGAATAATATCGTGTTGACCGCGCAGGAATCGGTTGACTCGCTCTTATTCGCTGAGGGCGTAACCTATGCGCAACCCGAAACGCAACAATCAGCGGCCTTATTGAATGACGCACAGGCGGCGCAAGCGGCGCGCAATTACCCCGCCGCGAATCAAGCCGCTGCAGAAGCGATTCGCATCGCTCAAAGCGCAGAGCACTTCACCTGGAAACAACGCACATTCAGCCTTTTGAAAAACCTCGAAGGCGCTGAACTAATGTTGCAAGGCGAGAATGCACAAATCGAAACGCCTGCGTTGTATCGTCAGACGCTCGATCATTTCACCGAAGCGCGCGTACAACAGATTGATGAAAATTACGCCGAATCCTACAAGCAGGCGGCTGGCGCCGAACAAACCATTAACCAGATTTGGTTGGCGATGGAATCTGACCTGACCCGCGTCAAAATGGAAGCCTCGCAAACCGCCGACTGGTTAGGCGAAAATGCGGAAGTAGAAGAAGGCCGCGAGTTGAAAATGGAATTGATGGATTCTGTTTCTGAACTCGAGCGCTTGATCCAATTGAAAGAATGGCGCGCAGCGTATGCGAAAGCCGACGCGGTAAGTAAAAAGGCTGACTTCGCCAAAGGCGCGTTGCAGACGCAAAACCGCTATCGTTTCCGCGAGATGTTAAAAGAAACATACAAACCGTTTACAGAAGAAAACGCGTTGGCGATTACGCCTGACCAAAAAGAAATGGTGGAAAACACCATTAAAACTTTGCGTCAGCCGGGCGACCTGACGTATGCCGAATTGGTTGACGCCTATGAACAAGCCGTTGCCGCCAGCGAGACGCTTCCAGATGAAATCGCCCAACAAGCGCTGCAACGCACCGAAGAAATCAACGTCGTTCTTCAACAAGCCCAAGACGCGGGAGGCCGTACCTACTTCCCCGATAAGTTCCGTGAATTGACTTCTGACTTGCAATGGTTGCGTAACGCCGTCGAAGGCGATGATTACAAAATGATTGCGAACCGTCTCAAGAAGTTAGAAAAAGAAGCGCCTCAAATGTTGCAAGCCACCCAGTTGGCGGTTGAAGAAGACGCGTACCTGACCAACCTTGATGGTTTCTTACGCGATGTCAACAACTTGATTCATGACTTTAGTGCAATTTCTTCTATGCCTCCCAACCAACTCCTAGCGGCGAGAACAACGGAATATAAACTTGACGAGACGGCGACGGATATGTTCAAGTCTCTTCAATCAAAACTGACCACCAAGGCGATGCGTATTAACGCTGAAATTTTATTAGAGCGAGTGAAAGACCTCACGCCTCCGCATACACTTGAATCGGTCCACAAAAACGCAATCAAGTCGTTTACCTATTTCTTGCGAAGCGCCGAAGGCTTTGATATCTATGGTCGCAGCAAAATTTATGATTTGGGTTATCGCGAAGAATCCTTGAAACAAGGCTATAAATACTTGTTGAAAGCACAAACGGTCAATTCTGATTTGGCGTTTGCGATTGAAACATCCCGCAAGATGAGCAAATGGGATAAATTTGTCCGTAATCTCCGGCGACTTGAAGTTAAGGCTTGGGACTCGTATTATTCTTGGGTCATTCGCTAAGCAACTGATTCACAAGAGTTGTACAGTGGCCCGCACAGGGTTGCGGGTCGCCACAGGAGCATAGGAAGATATAATGGGTTTCGTTGAATACATTGAAATAATCTGTGGGTTGGCTGTTTTGGCCTATGTCGTTTTCTTTGCCTTATCGTTAGGGCTGTTTAATAAAGACGAATAATACGCCGCCTGACGGGCGCGCGATCTACTCTAGAAACGAGCAACCGAGTCAATGGTTAAAGAAGTTCCCGCCGAGGTACTCATGCAGCGCATGCAGGAGTTTATCAAACTTTGGCAGAAATACATGGAATTGTTTATGCAAGGTTTAGAGAGCGACGCTGTCGATCCTGAGTTGGAAGTCGAATTTCGTAAACTCATGATCGAAGTGACGCATCGGGCGCAATTTCTTTCGGTCGCTGTGCCGGACGGCATTTTCGACCTTTGGAAAGATTGTAAGAAATTAATCGGTGAGACGCCTTCGATTGAAATTTTACGCACAGAGGTTCCAATCCGTATTAGTGCGTTTCGTAATATGTGGCACGAGGTTTCGATTTCATTGAACCAGAAAGTCGGTCACTTACGGAATTCGCTGGAAGAACGCGAAGGCAATAAAGGCAATAAAGGTAAGAAGAAACGTTAATTTCACAACCGTTAAATCAATTCGCGCCCTGGATGGTTTCATTCAGGGCGTTTTTGTTTTTCTCCACCGATAATATTGTTTGCTCCAGTCTGCCAAAAGGTCGCCCGCTAAAAAATGGAGGGGGATCGAGGATTGGCTAAAGAGGTCCCAGTCTTCCCAGCCCAGGTCAGGGTGCCAGAGCGTGTTCCAAGCGAGGCCCAACAGGGCGCATTGCAGCATGAATCGGCGAAATGGTGAATTAATGCGTTTGCGTAAGGCGATCACAATGGGCCAACCCAACGGAAGAAACAAGACGCCCGCTTGAAAATGGTAATATGTTTTGATTTCAAGATGCGCCCAACTCAAAAACGTAAACCATTGGTCTTTGCGTTGAGTTTCAAATAGCGGTACCAGTCGGGTCAGCGAGAGTTCGATGCCTTCGTGCGGCAGCAATGTTACGCAGGCAAAATGCAGCAGCATGTAGGCGCCGAATGGAATTAGAAATTCCCCTGCGCGTATGGGACGTTTTCTCATTGCCAAGAAAATAGCAGGCAGATAAAAAAACGCCAGCATGTGAAACAGCGCCGCGATAAAGAAACACGTCAGCGCAGGCCAGATCGGGGCGCCGTTTTGTAAAAAACGCCGCATCCAAATAAAAGTCAATAATAAAAACAAGTTAACCCAAGCGTAGTTCTCAACTTCACCGACAAACACGAGGAACGATCCCGCCAGGATATTGGCCGCTAAAAATAGCGGGTCACGTCGAAAGGCGAATAACACTTGCAAGGCAATCGCGCCCGCGAGAGCGCTACTCATTGAAAGCGCATTCCATGCGTCCCACCCGAATGGAGAAAGCGTGAGGTAAACCGTCCGGTGAACAATCGAAGTGAGAACCGAGTGCATGGTGACGCGCCAACCTGAGCCCGCCATGTCAGCCATGTGAAGGCTGTCGCGGCTATAGGGCGTCCATTGGCCTAGCCAAAATAAAATGGCGGCGAGAACCAGCGTTAGCAAAACGCGGAACGCGATGGTCTTTGCATAAACAATATTAGAGGATGGAAGCGGCATGATTGTGGGCGCGTTGTCTAGCGGCTCACATACGGCCCGCTAGCAGTTCCTTGACGTTGATTGGACGCATTCGTAGACTGTAGGGGAGGCGTCAATTTTATCCAAGGGTAAGGCCCCCATGAGCGAATTAGAGCAAAAATATCAGCGATTGCAAGATATCCTAAAAGAGATGGGCAGCGTGATCGTCGGGTACTCAGGCGGCGTTGATAGCACCTTTCTTGCCAAAGTCGCGACTGACGTTCTCGGTGAACGCGCCTTGTCGGTGGCGGCGATCAGCGAGAGTTTTTCTGAACATGAACACCAGGAAGCCAAACAATTCGCGCTTGATATGGGATTGAATTATCTCGAAGTCAACACCAACGAACTTGACAATCCTGAATACCGGAAAAACGAGTCGAACCGTTGTTATTATTGCAAGCAAGAAATGATTCATCATCTGGCTGCGCTGGCCAAAGAACGCGACATCGACCATATTTTGATTGGGACGATTGTTGACGATCTCGATGACCACCGCCCCGGTCAACAGGCCGCCAAAGAAGCGGGCGTCCGCGCTCCATTGGCGGAAGCGGGGCTGAGCAAGGATGATGTGCGGGTGTTGTCGGAGCGCTTGGGCGTCCCGACATGGGACAAGCCATCGTTCGCTTGTATGTCGTCGCGCATCCCTTACGGCGAAGAGGTGACTCGCGAAAAACTCGAGCAGATTGACCGGGCCGAATCGGTGCTGCGCGATTTTGGGTTCCAACAATACCGTGTGCGCCATCACAATCAGTTAGCGCGTATCGAAGTGCCCGCCGAAGACATGCAGCGGGTGTTATCGAATCGGGAAGAACTGTACCGGCTCATCAAGGCCGCCGGGTTTACATTTGTTTCGCTGGACTTGATCGGGTTTCGCAGCGGCAGCATGAACGAGACGCTGCACCATATCAAAACTCCTGCGGCGTTGAACGGTTGATTCACGCCGTTTCTGATTGAACGGGCGAAGGGAACAGAGACAATGGCATCTTGGCGAACCGCCCGCCTGCAACGAACCATCCAAGCGTTTGAACTTCTGCTCTCTGACGCCGTTGTGACGCCGGAGCGGCTTGCCCGTTCGCTCAATCTAACCGCCAAACAAGCGTATGCGTGCATTCAAGACCTGAATGAGATTGGCGTCCCGGTTGATGTGACTCCAAGCGGTTTTTGTATTCCCTCTGCGCTGATTGAACGCGAGTCGGATTTTAGTTTGCGTGAATCAATCATCCTGTCGATGGGGTTGCGTCTGCTGGAAGAGCAGGACGGCGTTGACGGCGAAACCCTGGAGGCGCTGCGGTTGCAGTTGTTTCCACAAAGTGATGACGGGCGCGCACACATACGCGATGATGCGCACATTCATACGGCGGTTGCGCCCGGCGCGTTGGGCCTCTTGCGGAAGGCCGTGTGGAAACAACAACGCTTGCGCATGTCGTATCGTTCCCGCGAGAGCCATGAGACGACCGGGCGCGAGATCAGCCCTTATACGTTGGTGCATCGCCGTTCCTCGTGGTATGTGATCGCCTATTGTCACTTGCGCGGCGAAGCGAGAACTTTTAAAGCGGCGCGAATGGAGCAGGTCGAGCGATCAGCGAACGAGTTTTATCAAGACCCTGAATATGACCCGAATGACTATCTGTTGTATAGTTGGAACATCATGGCGGGCAAACCCAATGTGGTGCTGGCGCGTTTTGACGAGAGCGTTGGGCGGTTGATTCTCGAAAAAAAATTGGCGCACGGCCGCGTTTGGCAGGAAGACCAATGGGTGTATATGCAAACGCTGGTTTCCGGCCTGGATGAATTTAGTTGGTGGATCATGCAATACGGCGAGCACGCCGAAGTCATGCAGCCGCTCGAATTGCGCCGCATTCTTGCCATGCGATGCGCGAAAATGTCGGAACACTACGCCGACGCTTACACAAACCGATCACGGAGTTTAAAACCATGCCGGACTACGTCCCTTTAGCCTTTGGCTTTGAAGCCTTGTTCCCTCCGATGGGATTGAACGCGGCGCAATTGCGCGCTCTTTACATTCGTTTGGCGGAACCCTGCCGCTTTACGGAATACAAACAACTGGGCGAAGGACAGGGCGCCCGCGTCGCTGAAGGCGCCAACCGCCATCTGACGGTGACGCACGACCGTTTGGTGTATCGCGACGATTATACTCAAGCGATGTTTTCGACGTTTGGCGAAGATGCGCGGCGCATCCTGCGCGAACTACGCGACGTGTTTCAGATTCCGGTGTTGTTGCATTGCAAGGTGCTGGTGCGGTTGTTGATGCCTCACGCCGGGGCGGAGACGACCTTCGAATATTTTCAGCAACACTTGTTGTCATCAGCGTCGTCAAAACTTTCCTGCTTTGGCCGGGCGGCCTCAGGAGTGGGGCTGAGGCTGGTGTTTCCGCCGACGAACGAAAACCGCTCGACGTTTCATTTACGCATTGAGCCGTATTTTCGCGATAATAAAATGTTCTTTTTAGAAAACAGTTCGCAGTTCTTTGATCCGCTGGTCAATTTTGATGACGTTCAAAACTATCTCGACGCGACCTATGATTTTCTCAAAGAAAAAGGCGGGCCGTTTGTGCTCGACCTGGGAAACCCGGCGGTTTAGCGCTTAGTGCTTGTTGTTTTGTAAGAGTTCGCGGGCGTAGCGTTGAGAGGCGGTGGAGTCTTGGGCGCCGAGCATACGCGCCAGTTCTTTTTCGCGGGCTTTGCCTTCCAGCGCAACGACTTGGCTTTGCAGGTTGCCTTCGCTTTCTGATTTTTCCACGCGCAAATTGCGGTCTGCTTTAGACGCGATTTGAGGTAAATGCGTGATGCAGATGATCTGTTTGCATTGCGCCAGTTTCGACAACCGGTCTGCGACCGCTTCCGCTGTTTCGCCGCCGACGCCCGCGTCAATTTCATCGAACACCATCAATGGGACGGGGTCGGCCTCGCCGAAGGCGCATTTCAACGCCAGCATGATACGAGAAATTTCACCGCCGGACGCGACGTCGCGCAATGGACGCAACGGCTTGCCGGGGATGGTGGTGATTAAGAAATCAATTTCGTCGCCTCCGTTGGGGCCAAACAAGACAGGCTGTTTTTCTCCCGCGTCAATGCCGTCCGGCGAGAAACGGTAGTTCGCGTCGATTTGGAATTTTGCGTTTTTCATTCCCAAAGCGGCGAGTTCGTTTTGCACGGATTTCGTAACGGCTTTGGCGGTTTTAGTTCGCTGCTTGTGCAACTGCGCCCCTAATGACGCGACCGTTTTTTGTTTTTCGTTCACGGCGAGCGTTAACTGTTCGCGTTCTTCGTCTGCGTGTTCGATGCGGTCGAGTTCTTCATGAATGCGTTCACGGTAGGCCAAAATATCTTCAATGGTCTCGCCGTATTTTCCTTTGAGTTCTTTTAAAACGTAACGGCGCTCTTGCAGGCGGTCGAGTTCGTTTGGGTCAAACTCCAACCCGGAGGCGTAACGCTCGATTTCGCGCGAGACTTCACGCAGCGAAATGACGGCGGATTGCCATACGTCAGAGATGGTCTTGACTTGCTGGTCGAGCGACTGCATTTCGTTGAGCGCCGCTTCAAGGCGGTCGAGCTCGTCTAGCAGCGGTTCGCGACCCTCGTCGCCTTCACTCAGCGATTGAATCATCGTCTGGCAGCGCTCGCTCAGTTTTTCGGCGAATTGGATGACGTTCAAGCGGCTGTCGATTTCAGCGTCTTCGCCGGGTTGTAATTCGGCGGCGTCAATTTCATCGCGCTGATAGCGCAGCATGTCTTCGCGCTGTTTGCGTTCGCGTTCGTTGGCTTCAAGTTCATGCAGGGCGCGTTGGGCCTCTTGCCATTGCTGGTACGCCTCTTGGTAGGTTTGGACGCGCGCCGCCAGGTCGCCGCATTGGTCCAGCAAGGGCAGGTACGCCGCTTTTCGCAATAGCGATTGGTGTTCGTGTTGACCGTGAAGGTCAACCAGGCGCTCGCCGATTTCTTGCAAGGTTTTGAGTAGGCATGAACTGTTATTAATGAACGTCCGGCTGCGTCCATTCGATGAAAAGCGCCGTGAGATAAGCACGCGGTTTTCTTCAATCGAGACGCCGCATTGCTCTAAATTGGCGCAGATGGATTGGGTCAGCGCGTGGTTGGGCGGGAGTTCAAATTCGGCTTCGATGACGGATTCTTGTTTGGCGTCGCGCACCGATTCAGACGAGGCGCGTTCGCCCAAGAGCAGGCTGAGGGCGGAGATGACGACGGATTTTCCCGCGCCGGTCTCGCCGGTCAGCGCATTGAAGCGTGAGTGCCACTCAATGCGGCATTCCTCTATGAGGATGAAATTTGAGATGCGCAACGATACAAGCATGGCGTCCAATCAAGCAAATGGAAGTTCAAATAGTGTATCGCGTTTTTTGTAATTTCGTATACGTTGGCGCGGCGAAGCGGTGGATTTGTATTTTGAGGGTTGGCGTAATTAGTTGGCGTACGTGAGTTTTTTGGATGCTTGCGCGACGATGTCTTCGGGCGGCATTTGCGCAAAGACCATCGGGATGGGGGCGCTTTCTTTGCGTTCGCGTACGTCTTGCAAGCGCTGGTAGGTTTTCATGATTTTGCGGTAATAGCGGCGCGGCATAGTCCCGCCGGTTTTGATGCGCTTGTCATAAATCGACGGCCCCAGGTTGTAAGCGTAGACCGCTTGTTCGAGGTCTTGGTATTTGACCATCAACTGGGTCAAATACAGCGTACCTAATTTGATATTGCCTTCAATCTCGCGAAAGTTGAGCGATGTGATTTCTTCGTTCTCATCGAGACCGATTAAAGTCGGGTCGTCGGCGACTTGTTGCGCCAGCGCTCTGCCTGTGCTTGGCATGAGTTGCATGAGGCCGCGGGCGCCTGCGTTAGAACGCGCCCATGGCCGCAGCGATGATTCAGCTGCCATGAGCGCGAGCAGAAAAAAAGGGTCGTGACCGTACTGTTCGCTTTGTTCATCCACCAACAACGCAATTTTTCGTTGTTCGACTTCAGAAACATCCGCGCTGCTGAGTTGCTTGATTGCGTCTAAAATTTCAACGCGGCGTCCCAGTTGTTCGATCTTCTGGTTGCTTTGTTGCAGTCTCAGGTCGCGTTCTTTGATCTGGTTCTGTAAGTCGATCTCAAGACGACGAAACTTTTCGATCTCGTTGTCTTTGCGGACGATCCAATACATGGATCCGCCAGCATAAGCAACCGTCGTCAGAAAAACCAGTAAAACCAAATGGGCGGGAAGGCGGACTAGCCAGGCTTCCTTGCGTTTCGGCGGAGGAGCAGCCGAAACCGGGGCATTTTCAGTGTTCATTTTGTTCCCTCAGTGTGTTGCCAATCATTTAATTCCATAATAGGAATTTCATTTAGAGATATAAAGAAGCAATTGGTATTCCATTTAGACCGTTAAAACCATCTACTAGTACGATTCTGGATGGTTTTTGTTACGTTGTTAATTATTTCGGTTGTATATACATCTTGTTGCATTGCTCAGTAGTTTAATACTTTAAACTGGTTATGTATTCTCGAATGCTAAGACGCCTCAGGTGTAGAGAAAGCTCTTTTCAATGGTATCAAACCCGCAGAAAAACGCCCCAAAAAGAGAAGCCAACCTCTGTCGTGCATGAAAATAATCAAAATAATTCTCAAAACAGAGAAATGACACACTTTCGTATCAAATCGAGACAAATATATTGCGCCAAAGTGACAGGCTTGAATGAATTACGTAGGTGATTTTGCAGTTGTTGGGCTATCGTGGCTTTTCAGCGTCTCAAAGTCAGCGATACGCCACGCTCCATCTTCAAAGATCATCTCATATTGCCGGTGCATTGTTAAGTTCTTGCTCGGCATTTTGTGCATTTCGATGCAATAGACAGCGGTCTTGTTTCCATGGGTTTCTGCAGACGAAACTTCCATCACCCGCTTGGTGATGGGGCCAAGGTTGAGGCGGTCCTGGTATTTCCCCATTCGGTTCAACACATACTCGCGGATGTTATCGGTCTTTTTTTTATGAATCGGGAACGTTTGCGCCAGGCAGAAAAACTCGGTTTCAAAATCTTGTTTGTTCCACGAGTCAACAAAGGTCTTGCAGACATCGTCGGGGCGCAGGGTTCGGATGGCGTTTTTCTTGGCTACCAGCTGCGCGTCGCCCGCCGATTGGCTTTCTTTGAGGCCGGTCTGGGTGGCGCGTTCGCGCTGGCGATGGTGGTTGACCTTGCGCAATTGTTGCTCAACTAAGTGGTCGTACACTTCGCGTTCGCGCGAGGTGAGGTGGCCTGCAGAGTAATATAGCATCTTACCAAGAAGCGATATTTGTTCTTCTTCGATTAGTACCGTTTCCATCATTGCCATCCTCCCCAACGTAGCGAACTTCATTCGGTCCGCCTGAAAACTTTATTCGCTTGGCGGTTGCGTTTATTTCAATACATATTGGACGTCATCAGTTGTGCTGTGAATTTTATCGCTGCCTGCTCCATTCAAGATGATCTGATTTTGCATGATTTTCAATTGAAATACGACGCCGTTATTGTCGCGAATGATGTCCGGCGATAGTTCACCGGATTGTACGACTTCTTCGAGCGATTTTGGATACCGCCCGTTTTGCGCTTGATACATCATCACGCCAGTGCGAATGGTCGGCAAGTTAAACTCTGTTTTTTGTTCTTTGATTTCAAGATATTTGTCAACCGCGAGTTTTCCGGTCATACCGTCGAGGACGGTGTGTTTTCCATCAGGCGACACTAAATCGGGGGCGGTGTTGACCCAGATATAGCGTGCGCCGTTTGCCGCCGCGATGACCACAATCAGTAATACGATGATGCCTGCCCATTTCAACATTGAATTCATATTCCTCACCTTCTACCCCAATTCTCACAGCGAAGAGAAAAAAATCAAGACATTTTTCATTGGCGCGCATATTCATGCCAGAGAAATCAAGTTTTTGCCTTACACGGTTTGCTTGACCGGGAAAGCGTAACTATAATAATTCCTTTAGGATCAAAATGCGGAATGGAAGCGGTGAGGCCTTCGGGATGAATCTTTCTGAAATTCTGATCGAGGAATGTATTTCGCTTGAATTGAGCCATCAAACCAAGAATGGCGCGATTCAAGAGATGGTTGAATTGGCTTCGCAATCGGGCAAAATCGCGAATACGGACAAACTCGTCAAAGCGATTTTAGACCGTGAACGCATCCAAACCACGGGGATCGGCAGCGGGATGGCGATTCCCCATGCGACGACGGAAGGCATTCGCGGGCTGGTTTTGGCGATGGGGATTTCCCGCGAGGGCGTCGAATATGATTCACTCGACAATAAACCCGTCCATTTAATTTTTCTGCTTGGCGGCGAGCCTCGGCTGCAGACCTCTTTTTTGAGTATTTTGAGCAAAATTTCCCGGTTTTTCCGAAAAGAAGAATTTCGTAAAGAAGTATGCGCAGCGAAAACGGCCGTCGATATACTATCTCTCATTCAAGCCCGCGAAGAGAACTGAGTTCCATCCTCCATGCACCTTCTCGTTATTATACTGAACCAAGAAGACTTTCTTGATGATATTCTCGCTGAACTCATCGAATTAGAAGTTGCGAACGCGACCGTAATTGACGGCGTTGCGATGGAGCGCGTGTTGGCGAAAGACGTGCCGATTTTTGCGGGGTTGCTTCAATCGACTCGGGGCTCGCGGGCGTACAACAAAAACATCTTCGCTTTGATCCCCAAAAAAGAAACCGCCCAACAATTGGTTGAGATATTGATTGAACTCGAGATTGATTTAAGCGACCCTTCGATTGGGGCTATTTTTACGATTCCCGTCGATTTTAGTTTGGTCAAATCGCTTTAACCCAACGCTGGGGATAATCGGTTGGTTCGCCTGCCTACCGCTTTTTTTAATGAAATCAAAAATCTTAGATTTAACTATTGCATTCAAATCTGGTTGCGTCATCATGGCTGCTTACTCTAACGGAAACGGTCGAATATGAACGTCGTCATTGGTTTTGTTTTGATTGTATTGCTTGGTTATGCGGGGTCGCGTTTGGCGTTGTTCCAAAAGCGTTTTTCGCTGGGCCTGCAATATGTCTTTCTCGCCGGGACGGAGTTTTTGTTTATTGGTCTCATGCTGGGGCCGGGCGCGACCCGCTTTTTGACCGAACAGACGTTGCATGAACTCTCGCCGGTTTTAAGTTTGTGTCTGGGCTGGATTGGTCTTTTGGTCGGCTTGCAGTTCGACCGCAAAATTTTGGCCCCGATATCATTGCGCGCCTGGCAGATGGCGCTCACCGTATCCAGCATTACGTTTGTGGTTGTTTTTGCCTCTCTCTATTTTCTGATTCCCCTCTGTTATTACGCAGCTGGAGACATGGGGTTGATTGGTCTTGCTGAAATGACCCAAGACCAAAGCGTTTTGATCGGCGTTGCGTGTTTGTTCGGCGCGGCGGCGACGGTTTCGACGTACTCGGCGTTGGCGTTAATCCAACGGGACGCTCCGGTGCGAAGCCGTACCTCAAAACTTCTTCAACTCTTGACCGACCTTCGTTCTCCCATGGCGGTGGCGGGGATGGGGCTGTGGTATGCGTTGTTTCACGCCTCGACTGAAATACAAAACGCGATATCAAACAACACGCAATCGACTCGCGTCATCGAACCTGTGATGAGCGGCGCCGGATGGGTTGTTGTCACGCTGCTGCTGGGGCTGGCGCTGGGGTGGATGTTGCACTATCTCACCAGCGAGCGTCTGCGCGAAAAAGAACTGCTTTTGCTAGTGGCGGGTTCGGTGATTTTATCGGGCGGGCTGTCATCCTACATGCACCTATCTCCACTGTTCGTGAATCTCGTCATGGGCGTGACCTTGGCCAATTTGCCGAACTTTTCTTTGGGGCGGATTACGAAAGTATTGCTGACCGCCGAAAAACCGTTCTTTGTCATCTTTATGATTCTTGTGGGGGCGATGTGGCCGCCGGTTACGCCGGTGGTGTTATTGCTGACAGGAATCTATGTGGCGGTCCGCGCGGTGAGCCTAATCACCAGCGCCTGGTTGGGACGCCTGTGGTGGCCGCAAGGCCCCATGCGCCCGCCCGCTTTGTTGGGGCTGGCGATGTTTCCCTTTGGCGGGTTGTCGATCGCGATGGCGGTCGATTTTCATTTGATCCGCCCCGGCGACCTGGCGGAAACGGCCTTGGGCGTCATTATCCTGGCCGTGTTAATTAATCAGCTAATCGGGCCTGCGTTGATGGGCCGTGTGATACGCTCGTCGAAAGAGCGCAATGGCGCATTGAATTCAGCAGCAGTGGTAGACGGAGTCACGGGCTGAAGCCAGCCTGTTGTTACGCTGTAGAGAGACGACAATATTGATTACGAGAATTAGCGCCCTCTTTTTGGTGATTGCTTTTGTCAGCATCGTGCAGACCTATCCGTACGGTGAAGCGTCGGGCATTCAGGGCATGACTGCGTTTTCGCTGGGCTTTGTGATTATCGTAGGCTTTTTGATGGGTGAGATCGTCGTCCGCATCCAATTGCCGCGCATCACCGGATATTTAATTGCGGGGATGCTGGTCGGGCCGTATATGGGCGGCTGGTTGACGAAAGAGACGGTTAAGCATCTTACCTTGATCGACCAAATCGCGCTCTCTCTTATCGCGATTTCGGCGGGCTGCGAGTTGCGCCTCAGCGAGCTGAAACATCATTGGAAGGGCGTGGTTTCGATTACGCTGTTTCAAACGATTGGGTTGTTTGCGTTGGGGACGGCTGCCTTCTGGCTATTGAGCGGATGGTTTTCTTTCTTTGAAGACGGCAGCCAAATCGTGCGCTTGCAGGCCGGGCTGGTCTTTGGGGTGATTGCCGCCGCCCAGTCGCCCGCAACAACGATTGCGATTATTACCGATCTCAAAGCCAAAGGCCCTGCGACGGAATCGGTCTTAGGCTCGGCTGTCTTGAAAGATGTATTGGTGATTATTTTATTCACCTTAATTCTTAGCATGAACCATCTATTAGACGGCGGCGAATTGACGATGGAGCCGTTTGTTGAACTGGGCGGCGAGTTGTTCTTTTCGATTGCCTTTGGCGTCGTCGCTGGCTGGGGGGTCGCGTTTTATTTGAAAAAAGTCCGCAGCGACCCGGTGTTGTTTTTGCTTGCATTTTCGTACCTGGTGAATGTCGGCTCCCATTCGATCCATCTTGACCCGGTGTTGATTTGCGTTGCGGCGGGGCTTGTGATTACCAATACCACCAACCAGGGAGAACGCCTCCTTTCGATTATTCAGCACGGTTCGCTGGTGATTTATGTGATCTTCTTTTGCGTGGCGGGCGCTGCCTTAGACTTGATGGCCTTGCGGAGTATGGTGGGGTTGGCGGCCTTGTTGGTCATTGTGCGGATGGCGTTATTATGGGGTTGCACCAGCGCGAGTATGGCGGTTGCGCGGGTGCCTAACGCCAAGGCGTCAACCTATTGGATGGCGTTTTTGCCGCAAGCGGGCGTGAGTTTAGGGCTGGCGTCGGTGTTAGAAAAAGAAGGGTTTGATTGGGCGCCGCCAGTTGTGACGCTGTTAATCGCCTGCATTGCCATCAACCAAATCGTTGGCCCGATACTGATGAAATACGCGCTGCAGCAAACGGGAGAGACGGCTGAAACCGCCGTCGCGCGAAACCGTACGTCGCCGCAACCCGCTAAAACTTAAATCTATCTTAGCCGGGCCGCAGCGTGGGCATACGATAGAGACTGACGCAATTTGAAGGCGCGAGGCTATGAATCAGACTAAATCAAACGCATTAGACCTGCTCGTCTTTGCGCCGCATCCAGACGACGCCGAACTGGCGATGGGCGGAACGCTGGCCAAAGCAATCGCGCAAGGCAAACGCTGCGGGATTGTTGATTTGACGCGCGGCGAACTGGGCAGCAAAGGCAACGCCGAGATCCGCGCACAGGAAGCGAAAACCGCCAGCGACGTTTTACGGCTGGATCTGCGCGACAACTTAGACCTGGGCGATGGGCGCGTTGCGGATACGGAAGACAATCGGCGCAAAGTCGTCGAGGTCATTCGCCAATGGCGGGCGCCACACATTTTTGTTTGCCCGCCTTATGACCGACATCCCGACCATCAGGGCGCATCAAAACTGGTGCAAAGCGCATATTTTTTGGCGCGGTTGCCGAAGTATGAAACCGAATCGCCTGCGTTTTCGCCGAAGCGGTTGTTGTATTATTTTATCCATGATATGCGCAACGTATCGTTCGCCGTGGATATCAGCGACTACTTCGATCTCAAACAACAGGCGATGGCGGCTTACTCCAGCCAGTTTATCAATCCCGATCTGCCGCCGGATTATCAACACATCGGCATCAGCGATTATCTGAAGCAAGTCGAAGCGTTTAATCGTTCGCTGGGCGCACAGATTGGCGCCGCCTATGCGGAAGGATTTGCGTCTGACTCGCCTTTCGGTCTATCTTTACCGACGGAATGCGCGTAAATTTTTCATAACAATTCAATGAGGTTGTCGAGTGATTGCGATACGAAATCCATACCGGATTTTGGCAATGAGTCAAAGGAGAAACGGCCTTGCTGGAGTTTGACGCATGGCAGCGGTGTGAGACTGCCAAACATCTAATTCAATGGGCGTTGCCTGAGACGGGCGCGCGCATTCTTGACGTGGGCGGGCAC
Source organism: Candidatus Hinthialibacter antarcticus (assembly GCA_030765645.1). Taxonomy (NCBI): domain Bacteria; phylum Candidatus Hinthialibacterota; class Candidatus Hinthialibacteria; order Candidatus Hinthialibacterales; family Candidatus Hinthialibacteraceae; genus Candidatus Hinthialibacter; species Candidatus Hinthialibacter antarcticus. Next base: position 115,563 of record JAVCCE010000057.1, read on the forward strand.
CCGGGCCGGATGCGGCAATATGCGCCCGACTATGATTGGGTGTTGTGCGATCCATTGGTGGATGCGCCCGGCGACCAATTGCAGGGCGGGGCGGAAGCGTTGCCGTTCCATGACGGGGCGTTTGATTTCGCCGTGTGTCTGGATGTGATGGAACATATCCCCGAGGCGCTGCGCGAAGCCGCCGTCGCCGAGATGGCGCGGGTTAGCAAGACCGGGGTGCTGTTGACGTTTCCCCATAACCACCCCAGCGTCATCGCCGCCGAAGACGCCGTGCGCGGGGGCTATGAACGCTTGTTTGAAAAACCTCACCCCTGGCTGGCGGAACACGCGTTGTTTGAATTGCCGGACGCAAGCGCCATTGCCGCTCAACTCAGCGAAATCGGCGGGCATGGCGTGGTCTTCAACCTGGGCGCGATTGAACGCTGGATGCAATTGCAATTGCTGGGGCTGCTGCTCGAGGACGCCAGCGCCATTGATGCGGCCAGCCAGATTGACGCGCTCTATCGCGACGAACTGTTTGCTCATGATTTTAAATCGCCTTCCTACCGTAAGGTCGTGCTGCATCTCTTTTCCGCCGAACAGCCGCTTGATTTGGATATGATCGACACGCCCCGCGAAGATGAAAGCGTTGTACAATGCAAACTCGCAGAAATTGTACATGCGTGGCTTGAGACGGGCGTGTTGGAGAGACGCCAGGCGAGAGCGCTGATTAACGACGGCGCCGTCGCCAGCGACGACCAGACGGATTATATCCGCCGCATGGAAGATGCGGTGCGGTCATGGGAAACGTCATACCAAACAACGCTCAATGAACTGACGGACGCCTACGCCTGGCGCAATGCGCTTGAAGAGCGCTGGGCTTTTCGCGCGTTTCGGCGGTTGATGCGCCTGATGAGTAAAAAGATTGCGGATTAATCTGATTCTTGTATAGAAGGAGATTTAACATGAAACGATCTCAAACAGTTTTTATGCTTATTGCAGCGGTCGGATTGATCGCGATTGCGCTAACTACGACGCAAGCCGATGAACCCAAGACGCTGCCCGGCGCGATGATTAACGGCTTGGGCGACGGATGGGTTGCGCTTGGCGAAGACGATTTTACTCATGTGAACTGCTTTCCCGACACTTGGACATGGAAAGACGACGGTATTTTGTATTGCACCGGAAAGCCCGTCGGCGTGGTGCGCACCAAAAAAGCGTTCACAAATTTTGAATTGGTCGTGCAATGGAAGCACTTAAAGTCCGCCGGGAATTCAGGTGTGTTTATTTGGGCGCCGATTGAAGCGCTGACGGATATCAAGCCGGATACGTTGCCGAATTCAGGCATCGAAGTGCAGATTCTCGATCATGGTTACACGGTGAATTATGAAAAGAGTTCCGGCAAAAAGGGCGATTGGTTTAGCACCAACGGCGATGTGTTTCCCGTCGGCAAATCAAAGTTGAATCCGTTCCCGCCGCTGTCGCCGAACGGCGCTCGCAGCTTTCCCAGCAAGAACCTGAGCAAGGGAGTTGGCGAATGGAACCACTATTATGTCCGCGCCATTAACGGCGAAGTGCGTTTGTGGGTGAACGGCGAAGAGGTGTCGGGCGGTAACAATGCGGTACCCAGCACGGGGCACATTTGTCTGGAGTCGGAAGGCTCGCCGATTGAGTTTAAAAACCTGCGCGTCCGTGAACTGCCGTAAAAGCGGGCCGGCTTTTCATTTGAATCACGAAGGGGGCGCAATTGCGTCCCCTTTTTATTTTTAGTATTGTTTTAAGAGGACGCGAATAGAACTTCGGTTAAGAGAGAGATAATGAAAACAATATCATCCTCCATTTGTTTATTCACTTTGTTGATCCTTGCTGCCTCTATCGCGAATGCGCAAGCGCAGTGGCCTGGCGAAACGAGCGATTGGAAGGGCTTTGATTGTTATGACTTTCAACTGCAAGGCCGCGGTTGCAAGGTTGTCGCGCCCCATGACGCCGCCCAAGGCAGCCCGTGGATTTGGCGCGCGCGCTTTTGGGGACACGAGCCGCAACTCGATGTTGCATTATTAGAGCGTGGATTTCATGTCGTCTATATGGATGTCGCCAATCTCTATGGCGCACCCAAAGCGGTTGAACTGTGGAACCACTTTTATAATTTTCTAACGGATAAAGGATTGTCGCAGCGTTGCGTTCTCGAAGGGATGAGCCGCGGCGGTTTGATTATTTATAACTGGGCGGCGGCCAACCCGCAGCGGGTCGCGTGCATCTACGGCGACGCGCCGGTGTGCGACGTGAAAAGTTGGCCGGGCGGCAAAGGCAAAAGCGCCGGCAGCCCCGATGACTGGCAACGGTGCCTCGAAGCCTACGGTCTGACCGAAACCGAAATGATGGCGTATGACAAAAATCCTATCGACAATTTAGAGCCGCTGGCGAAAGCGGTCGTCCCGGTGCTGCATGTGTGCGGCGACGCCGATGTCGGCGTACCGATGGATGAGAACACCAATATCCTGCAAGAGCGCTACAAAAAACTGGGCGGTCTCATTCGCGTAATCACCAAGAAAGGCGTTGGGCATCATCCCCACTCGTTGAAAGACCCCGCGCCGATTGTGGATTTCATATTGCCGTATGCGCTGTCGAATAGTCAGCCTATTTATGATTTGCGCGACGGGCTGCGTTTTTCTTCTCAAAAATTTCATCAACAAAAACAGGGCAGGGTGGTTTTTCTCGGCGGCTCGATTACCCATAACGGCGGGTGGCGCGACCATGTTTGCGCCGCGCTGCAAGAGCGGTTTCCTGATACGGCGTTTTCATTTATCAACGCGGGCATCCCTTCGATGGGATCGACGCCGGGCGCGTTTCGGTTGATGCGCGATGTGTTTGCAGACGGCCCTGTCGATTTGTTGTTTGTTGAGGCGGCGGTGAATGACTCGGTCAACGGGCGCATTCATCAGGAGCCATTGCGCGGCATGGAAGGCGTCATTCGCCATGCGCGTCGGGTGCAGCCTGATCTCGACATCGTGATGATGCACTTCGTGGATCCCGGCAAGATTGAAGAATTCCGCGCAGGAAAAACGCCGCGCGTGATTGAACTGCATGAACAGGTTGCCGACTATTACCGCGTCCCGTCGCTGAATCTTGCGAAAGAAATGACGCAACGGCTGGACGCCAACGAGTTTACCTGGGAAGACGATTTTAAGAATTTGCATCCCTCGCCGTTTGGGCAGCGGCTCTATGCGCGCAGCATCAACGCCCTGCTGGACGACGCCTGGAGGCAGAAGCAAGCGGGCGCGTATTCGTTTCCCGAAAAACCGCTGGATACATATAGTTACAGCCAAGGTCGATTGGTCGATATCGCGAACGCTGAAGTCGACGCGAAATGGGAAATTGTTAATACGTGGAAGCCTACTGATGGCGCCGGGACCCGCGCGGGTTTTGTCAACGAGCCGATGTTGGTTGCGACTGAGGCTGGAGCCGAACTGCGATTTTCGTTTGAAGGAACCGGGGTTGGCGTCTTTGTCGCCGCCGGGCCGGATGCGGGAATGATTGAATATCAAATTGACGGCGGCGCAGCGCAGACGCTGGATTTATTCACCCAATGGAGCGGACAGTTGCATCTGCCCTGGGCGTATGTGTTGGATTCGGAACTGGCGCCGGGACGGCATACGCTCCGAGTCAAAGTGGTTGAAAAGAAGAACCCGAACAGCAAGGGGAATGCGGTCCGGGTTCGGTATTTCTTAGTGAGTGAAGCGCCTTAGGGTGTGCGTTTTTTCTTTTTCTTGGCGCTTTTGAACGGCGGCGCTTCGTTGAATTTCGACATTTGCATTTGTTTTTTCGCGACGCGCACTTTTTTGAGTTTACGCAGAGTTTCAACAGGCAAATCATCAGGCAAATCGACGGTGCTGTAATTGTCGTAGATGTGAATGCGACCAATGTACTTGCTGTCGATGTCCGCTTCGTTGGCTATGGCGCCGACGATGTTTCCCGGCTTAATGTTGTCTACTTCGCCTACTTCAATGCGAAAACGCCCCATGCCTCTTTCCGGCCCGCTAGACGAGCGCCCTCGTTGATGGGCGGGCTTGCCTTTGCGTGGTCGCTCTTTTTCAAATTCTGCTTTGGGGATGGGTTTGTGTTCCAACAAAAGCGGCTTGTCGCCTTGAAGTATCTTGGCCAATGCGGCGGCGATTTCGATCGCGGGGATGTTGTGCTCCTGGCGGTAGTCTTCGACCAATTGATAGAAAAAGCCAAGTTGGTTGAGCGCCAGCGTATCGGTGATTTTATCTTTGAAGCGGGCGATGCGCTTGTCGTTAATGATTTCCGTCGACGGCAGACTCATCAGTTCAATGCGCTGTTTGGTGGCTTGTTCGATGGAGTGCAACATGCGCCGTTCACGCGGGGAAACGAACAAGACGGCTTCGCCGGTGCGGCCTGCGCGTCCGGTGCGGCCAATGCGGTGGATATAGGCTTCGGCGTCGTAGGGTATGTCGTAGTTGATGACGTGGCTGATGCGGTCTACGTCGAGACCGCGGGCGGCGACGTCGGTCGCGACCAGAATGTCGAACTTGCCTGACTTAAGCCCATCAATGGTGCGCTCACGCCGCTTTTGAGGGATGTCGCCGTTGAGCGGCGCCGCCGAGTAGCCGCGCGCTTCCAGTTTTTCGGCGAGTTCTTCGGTCGCGGTTTTTGTGCGCACAAAGCAGATCATGCCGTCAAACGGTTCGCCTTCGAGAATGCGCGTCAGCGCGTCGAGTTTATGTAGACCGCTGACCATCCAATAGCGTTGGTTGATGGTGTCGGCGGTGCGGGTTTTGACTTTGATGGTAATTTCTTTGGGATTATGCAAATGCTGTTTGACGATGCGCTGAATGGTGCGCGGCATGGTCGCCGAGAATAGGGCGATTTGGCGTTCGGACGGTGTTTGTTCAAGCACCCACTCGACGTCGTCGATAAAGCCCATGCGCAGCATTTCGTCGGCTTCGTCCAACACCAGGCATTTTAAATCGTCCAGCGAAAGGGTATTGCGCCGCATGTGGTCCATCACCCGGCCCGGGGTTCCAACCACGATATGAACGCCGCGCTTTAATTGGCGCAACTGAATGCTGTAGTCTTGTCCGCCGTATACTGGCAGGATATGGAAATTTTTTAAATTAGCCGCATAGCGGTGAAACGCCTCTGCGACTTGGATGGCAAGTTCGCGGGTTGGCGTGAGCACCATCACTTGCGGGTTCTTCACCTTTAAATCAATTTTGGACAATAAGGGCAACGCGAATGCGGCGGTTTTGCCCGTTCCGGTTTGGGCCTGCCCCAACACGTCACGGCCTTCCATGATATACGGGATGGTTTCAGCCTGGATGGGGGTGGGGATTTCATAGCCAATATCTTTGACTGCTTTGAGGACGGGTGTGCTCAGGTTCAAGTCTTCAAAACGGAGTTGCGGCGTATCTGGATTAGACATTCAGTCTCCTATAACTAAAAATCGGTCGGGAAAGTTATCGCGTTGGACGCTAAAGGCGGGTTCGGGTGAACAGGGCCGAACAGGATTTCAGGCGCGTTTATTACGCGAACTATTAAGTATAACTGCAGATTGTAATTAATCTAGCAGCATTTTAACGGGATTAGAAATTCGGTTTGAGCCGCCTCACTGAGGGCTATACGGCTTACCATTTTCTCTGTCTCAGAAACATCTCCTAAATCCACCAAAATCCAATCACAATAGTACCATGAAAACGCCAAGTAATAGGATAATATAAACAAGGTTATTTATAAAGTAATATTTTTAGCAATAATTGTTATTTTTACTTGACGTTTGATTTTTTTTTTTTCTATTGTAAAGAACATCATCACGACAACGTCTTCGTGGAGTCGACAACATGAAAAGACATATAATCGCCTCGCTATTATTTCTTCTTCCCCTGATCTCCTTTGCACAAAGCACAGCCCGCCAAGATTATGAAGGCCAGCGCGACCAACTTAAACTCGCTGAGCGTGTTCCTTTTATCGTTGAGACCATCCAGAACGAAACCGATTCTGACACGCTGGTGATTGCGCTCGACGATCTATTAAAGTTCTCCGTTTCTGACGAAGAAAATCGATCAGCGCTGACGCATATCGAAGCGGCTCTCGCCAAACTGCCAGCCGATTCAAACGAAAGTAAAAACGCCCGCTTGCTCAAAGCCAAAACCTTGCGTCGACTGGGCGACAAACAGGGCGAGCAAATTTTCAAACAGGCCTTTGAGGAAGAATGGGGCCTCGCGTTTTATGAATACCGCCGCAGCCTACTCGAAACCAGCGACTTCGACAAAACCGCCGTAGCGGAGTTCCGCCGCGCCAGCCGTCAGCCTGGGTTTGATTATGGAGCGCCGCCCTACAAAGACCGCATCGAAGAACTGGGATTGTTTAAACTCTACCTCAGTCGTTTGAAAGCCAACCAGCCGGACGTTTCCGCGATGGAATCAGTCTACGCCAACATTGGAGAGATCGAAAAAGAACCGTTGATGAAAGAGATGGCCAAGGCGCTGTGCCTATCGGCGGACGGGCGCTTCGCCGAAGCCAAACAGGCGATTGCCGACGCCGAAACGGTGCGTGAAGTGCTGGGCGAGTCTGAAGATTGGAAGAACATCCCACTCTATAAGGCGATGGTGTTGTTAGACGAGGGCGTCGACATTGCCGGGGCGCAAGCGGAATTTCGCAATTTTATGGATGCCCACGGTGACAATTACAAGTTGATTTATTCCGGCGGCGTACGCTTCGCCCGCTCGTTGGAGAAATCACCTCAACTGAATAAGGCCAAGATGGATGAGGTTACCAGCCTGCTGGTCGAGAGTCCAATCATGAAAGACCCGGCGGTGATGGCGACGTTCTCTGAATATGACATCGCCCACCTGCTCGACCTTCACCAGATGGGGTTGGCCTGGAGCGGCCAGTTCGACGAATCCGCCGAAATCTGCCGCTATGTGTTTAGCGAATATTTTCCCGACAACCTACCTTCCGCCAATTGCGCCATGAACCTGGCGGTCTACCTGGGCTGGAAAGACGGGGGCAATCCCGACGCGGTCAAAGACATTCTCGACCTGATTATTGAGAAGGCGCCGTTTGTTGAGATCGTGCCTTGGGTGAGGCTTTTGCAAGCCGAGAACGCAATCAAGTTGGGGCACCGCTTCCAGGCGATAAGCCACCTGCACGAAGCCATTGAAGCCAGCCTGATCAATGATGGCGGCCCACAGCAGGACTGCCTCGACGCCGCGATCAAGTTGCAGACCAAAATTTTGGCGAACTAAGCGCACTCATCAGGAGATGTCAAAATGAAAAAAACTGCCTTCTCATTATTTATATTGACTATTATTTCTCTCTTAAGTATCAATACATTTAGTGCAGAGCGACCCAATCTGACGCCGACTCCCACGCCGAATTATTTCGCGCAAAATGATATCAATTCTCTGGCGTCGCCAACGCCTACGCCCGTCTACATCGCGTCTGGCGTTAATCCAACTCCGTCGTGTACCGCTCTGAGCGAGTGCGACAGTGATAGTGATGGTTACAGTGATGATGAAGATCCAAACCCGTATGTATGCAATCCATGTCGCAAGGCCAATAATTGGGAATTAGACGTGGATTCTGAAATAAATCCCTCATCGGTAACGTTTCAACCAAATACTACTCACCTGTTTCAATTGTATTGGGATTATAATGGAGACACGCCAAGATGTAATTTCCCTAGTTCCTGTGCATCAATTACCTGGATAGTGTCTGGTGGTACGTCAGGCGTTGATTATGCGATTCTTTCAAGCAGTTATGATTGGGCGGAAATCACATTTTATAATGGAGGGAATTACACAGTGACTGCCACGCATAGCGGGTGGAGCGGCTGCGACCCGATTTATGGAAATTGCAGTACACCTTACACATCAGCGCCGGGAGGAAGCGATTCCGTTTCCGTCACAATTCCAACGCCAACACCAACACCGACGAATACGCCATCGCCAACTCCAACTCCAGATTGTTGTCAGAAAGCGAGAGACGATCTTAATTGGGTAGAAACGTACTCTTCAACAACAAGCCTTTGTTTGACTGGGCCTCCAACAGACTTTGAATGTGCTGCAGGATATCTTGCATCAGGTTGGGCAACTGATTTAGCGCATCAAGTTTATCCTCATGATGATGCAAAGAGAAATGCTTTTCAGCATGCTGCGTGGCATCTGTATATGGTGGAAACGGGGGGAGTTGCTCATGATTCTGCCAAATTAATAGGAGATGCTTGGGAAGTTGAGGAACTCAATCAATGTGGCGAAACATATAAAGACCTATATAATAATAGTATAGGTAGGGCATTAGAGTATGAAACAGGTACAATTCAAACAAGAGTAACTAATGCAGTTGAAAATGGAGATCTTAGACTTACTCCCGGGTGCTAACTAACAACAGGAGACTAATAATGAATCTTTTTAAGATAACTTCATACTTTTCTTTCATAATTGTATTTATTCTATCAACTCCATCATCGCATTCAATAGAATCTAAATTTCTTGAATTTGATAGCATCTTACCGGATATAATGGAATTTAAGTTTGATGGAGGAAGTGGAGTAAAGGCTATCAGACTTGACCAAAAAGAATCTGAATTTCTGCAAAGTAAAACAGAACTCAAAGGTCTCAAAAAAAATCTTCCGGGTTCAAAAAATTATACTCAAAAATTAGATGGAAATAGTTTATTTTCATCTATCTCAGTTAATTATTTTTTTGGAGAAAAACTATTGATTCCAAAGAATAAGCAAGTTTTTTTTCAGAATCTTGATCAGTATAAGGCATCTTATGGTAATCGTGGTGATTTTCTTAGACAAAAGAGTGTATTGTACTCTAAAAGGAATGTTACAAATTTTGAATTATATTATTTGTCATTAGATCAACTATTACGTTACTATGCTGATAAATATGGTAGCCCGGAAAAGTCGGAAGTGCTGCTGAGAGTATTGCCTGCTTCTGGTTCTGAGGAATATATCGCTTATGTTGATTGGTCTATTAATGCTTTCTCTAAAATGAGGATTTGTTTCTCGCCAACAGAAAAACTAAAAGATAATTACTTCTTTATAATGATCACAATATGTGATGTTGGGCACTATGAAGATTTATTCCCCAATAAAGTATCAGAACCGTTTGAAGTTGATGTGAGTACACTTGAAACTTCTGAGTTTAAAAGGTATGCCAATATCATAAAGGATGAACTAAGTAAGTAGTAAATTTTGGATGAAGTTTGATTTGCATCCCCAGAGTAGTAATTAGTACTCTGGGGAGTTTGTATTCTGAGTAAGTACTAACCTATTCTACCGCTTTACCTCGACCCCTTCGTGCTCTCACATAAAGGCAGCCCGGCGGTGACGGCGAGCAGTCTGCTGGTCGCCTTTAGACGGCTTCTATTTGCCTGCCTCGCCGATTGGCATGTCTTTAAAACCGCTGTGCGCTAGTTGGCTAACTGTGGTGTTGTTTAAGAATTCAACTACTAGGGCGTTCAACGTGTCCATCATCTTACCGACGACGCAATCTTGAGTCAGGCATTTTTCGCGTCCCAACACGCATTGGTTGGGACATAACGGGCCTTCGATGGCTTCGTAAATTTCCCTCAACAAAATTTCATTGGAGGGACGGCTGAGCTGAAACCCTCCTTTGGGGCCGCGAAAAGCGCGCAATAAGCCGCTTTTTGTCAGACGCTGATGAACTTTCTGTAAGTGGTGTTCGGATACATCCAGGTTCTTTGCGATGTCTTGCGTTTGGATGATTTTGTCTTCGTGAGCGGCTAAAACGCCTGCCGTGTGCAGCGCAAGCGCAAGAGCGTCTGATAGTTTCAACAGAGTTTGCATGGAATGACCTCAAAGTATAAAAAAGTATAAATACGAACCGCTGATTCGCCGCTTCTGTATTTTTTAGTTGTAATTCAGGAAAAAAAGCATAAAAAAGTAAAAAGCGTCTTGACAGAAATTCGCCTATAGTGGTATTCTGATACCAGATTACCAAATATGGAAGCAATTTGTCAAGTCTCTTTTTTTACATTGAATATGGGAGAGTGGAAATGGGCCGGAAACTCGCGCTAATCGCAATCATCGTTGGATGCTTCGGGCTGACGCCTTCGGTCGTCTGTGCTGAAGATACTATTAGCTTCTGGGACGACAGCGTCAGTATTGGCGGCGAGGTGCGGGGGCGCGGCGAGTTCTCGAACAATTTCTATACAGCGGATGGGTTGTCTGCGCGTGATGACGAGTTCTTTTTATTGCGCAGCAAATTACACTTAGACGTTCACCCCAGCGAGTTGTGGCGGGTTTATGTCGAGTTGCAAGACTCGCGTCAGTTCGAGTCGGATTTCGCCAACCGGCGCGCCGTCCCCAACGGTTTTGAGGATGACCTCGACCTATTTCAAGGCTATTTCGATTTATATCACATCATGGATTCTCCGGTTTCGCTGCGCGTCGGGCGCCAGATTCTGTCGTATGGCAAACAACGCCTGGTGGGCGGGTTCTTATGGAGCAATGTCGCGCGGTCATTTGACGCGGTCAAAGTGACGGTCGATCTGCCTGATTTTTACGGCGGCAGCATTGACGTGTTCGCTGGCGAACCTGTCACCCATGATTGGGGAAACTTCAACGATGTGTTAGACAACTCCAATCAACTCTATGGCGTCTATTCAACCTGGAGTGAAGTCGAGTTTGTTGATTTTCTCGAGGCGTACTATCTGTTGCGCGTGAATGACGATGTGGATGATGAAGTTCACTCCATTGGTTCTCGCTTGGGTCGCAAGTATGACAGCAATATTGATTGGGAAATCGAAATCGTCGGGCAATTGGGCGACTTTCGCGGCTTAGACCATTCCGCTTTTGCGTCTCACGTTGAGCTAGGGTATAGCCCCGAAATGGCTTGGAGCCCGCGCTTCGCCATCGCCCATAATTACGCGACTGGCGACGACGACGCTGGCGACGGCGACCACGGCACGTTTGATAATTTGTACCCAACCAACCACCTTCATTATGGTCAGATGGACCGTAACTCATGGCGAAACGGTCACGACATTGAGTTAGAAGCGTCAGTTAAGCCGCTTGAAAAACTCAAAGTGGTCAGCGAAGTTCATTTCTTTATTCTGGATGAGTCGGAAGACGACGCCTGGTACAACGCGGGAGGCGGCGTGATTCGCGCGGGCGCGCCTGGGGCTGATTCATACATCGGTACCGAATTTGACTTGAGCCTGAGTTATCAGGTTTGCGATAACTTTGCCGTCGGCGGCGGCTATTCACACTTCTTCGCTGGAGCCTTTATTGACGATACCGGCGATGATGACGACGCCGACTGGGGATACATCCAAGCAACCGTAACGTTCTAAGGGGCGAATTGATGAGCGAAGGTTCAGCCATAAAAAACACTAAATGGCGTGTCGTATCAGCCATTGTAATCGGCGCGTTTTTGGGCTTGAGTGGATACACGTTTATCTATGGCGAAGGATTTTCGTATTTCAGCAAAGACCCCGCCGCCTGCGTGAATTGCCACATCATGCAGCCGCAGTTTGATTCATGGCAGAAAGCCAGCCATCACACTGTTGCCAATTGCGTCGACTGCCATCTGCCCCATGATTTTGTTGGTAAATGGATCGCCAAAGCTGAAAACGGCTATTGGCATTCAAAGGGATTCACCTTTCAAGACTTTCCCGAACCGATTTTTATCCGGGAAAAGAACCTGAAAGTGCTGCACGAAAATTGCCTGCATTGCCATGAGGGAATGGTGCATGAAATTTTGCCCGGTCTCGTATCAGATGAGACCGGAATCAATTGCCTGCATTGCCACCGCTCGGTTGGCCATGGCGAGACTGTCGGGCTAGGGAAATTTGAACCAGCAGGAAAGTAATTTTTATTCATAACAGATTGGGGTTTAACTATGTCTATATCATCCAAAGGATACATTGTCATTATCGTGGTCACATGCATCGCCAGCGTGTTAGTCACAGCCTTGTTGATGAACATTTTGGAACGCAAAAACGAAGCGGCGAAACGCTATATCGAGCTGGTCGATGTCACCGAAGACGATACTGACCCTGCCAAGTGGGGCGTGAACTGGCCGAAACAATATGAGTCATATCTGTTGACCGCCCAATCGACGCGCACCCGCTTTGGCGGGCACGGCGGAAGCGAAGCGCTGCCGGAACAGAAGATTGAGCGCGACCCCTGGCTGAAGCGCATGTTTTTGGGTTATGCGTTCTCCATTGATTACCGCGACCGCCGCGGCCACGCGTTTATGCTAGAAGACCAAAAAAACACATTGCGCGTAACCAAGCCTCAGACTGGTTCATGCCTCCATTGCCACGCTTCGGTCATGCCGCTCTACCGCGAGTTGGGCGACGGCGATGCGATCGCCGGCTTCAAACAAACCCACAAATTGTCATATCAAGACATGAGCAAAATGCTTCACGATAGCGGTCACTCCCACCCGGTTTCTTGTGTGGATTGTCACGATCCCGACAACATGAAGTTAAGGGTGACGCGGCCCGGCTTCATATTGGGCATCCAAGCCTTGGCGAAATCTGACTACCCACTGCCGCAGCTGCCTTCTATCGGAAGATGGAGAGAAGGCAGCCAAAGCGAAGATTACGACCCAAACATGCTCGCGACGCGAACGGAAATGCGCTCGTTTGTTTGCGGCCAGTGCCACGTCGAATACTACTGCTCCAGCGCCTTTCCATTGGAGTTCCCCTGGAGTAAAGGCCTTAAGATGGAAAACTTGGAAGCCCACTGGAACGAAACCACGATGCCCGACGGCGGACGCTTCTTCGACTACAAACACAAAGAGAGCGGCGCTGAAATCTTAAAGGTGCAACACCCCGAATTTGAGTTGTGGTCGCAAGGCATCCATTCACGCTCCGGCGTCTCTTGCGCTGACTGCCACATGCCATATCAACGAGACGGCGCCACCAAGGTGTCAGACCACTGGGTGCGTAGTCCTCTGCTCAATGTCAACCGCGCTTGCCAGACCTGCCACCATCTGAGTGAAGACGAACTGTTGGCGCGGGTTGACTCGATTCAAGAGAAAAACTTCAACCTGCTTCAAAGAGCGGGCGATGCGTTGATGGGCCAGCTAGACGCCATCCAAGCCGCGAAAGACAACAACGCGACCGATGAACAATTAAAAGAGGCGCTGGAGCTACAGCGCAAAGCCCAATGGCGCCTGGATTATATCGCGGCGGAAAATTCGATGGGCTTTCACGCGCCCCAAGAGGCCGCGCGAATTTTGGGTGAAGCCATTGATTACGCCCGGCAAGGCCAAGTGGCCGCCACACAAATTCAGAATTAGAAGAAGTGATCGAAAAAGGGCTGCATTCTTCCGATCAGGAGAAAGTCGCAGCGGCGCAGAAATTGCAGACGCGTTTGGAAGAAATTCTGAACGATGATAACCATCGTTGGTTCCTGAATAAACAGACGCCGGAAGAGATCGCGGAGCGGGAAAAGCGCCAGAAAGAATTCCAAGCCCGTTATTCGAAATAAGTGTAACGCGTCTTACTTAAAGGGGGATGCTGTTTAAGGCATCCTCCTTTTTTTCTCCAAAATAAACAACAAATCACCTGTGGGTAATTTTAATAGTTGACATTGGGGTTATTAATGGTATGCTATAAAAAACGGTGGAGAAAAAGAGCGTGTTGACCCTGTCTCAAACTGCTGGATACGCCATCATGGCGCTGAGTTGCCTGGACCCGAACGGCGAGGAATTCATTCAAGAACAATCCATCGCCGACAAAACCGGCATCAGCAAACCGTATCTCTCGAAATTGATTCACAAATTGAGCCAGGCGGGAATCTTGAAAGGCAAGCGGGGTTACAAAGGCGGAATCATATTCGCCTCGGACGCGAAAAGCATCACGATGATGGATGTTGTTGACGCGATTGAAGGAACGGAATGGCGCTCGAAATGTTTGTTGGGATTGCCGACCTGCTCATGCAACAAACCCTGCCCGGTCCATGAATTCTGGGGCAAACAACGACCTAAAATTGAGAAAGTTCTCAATACATTAACATTTGATCAAGTCATTCAAAAAAAAGACGTAAATTGGACATTACTTTAACAATCAATCCCGTTCATACGGATATAACGCATCAGGAGGAAGAATATGTTTTGCTACCAATGTGAACAAACGGCTCATGGAACAGGCTGCGTCGAACGGGGCGTTTGCGGTAAAGATCCGCAAACCGCTGCGATGCAGGATTTACTAGTGTATGTGACTAAAGGCGTTTCGATGTATGCGAACCGCGCTGCTCAATTGGGCGTTCGCGATGAAGACGTCGATGTTTTTGTGTTCCGTGCACTGTTCGTGACAGTGACGAACGTGAACTTTGATGCGCAGCGCATCGCCCAATGGGTGAAAGACGCCGCCGACATGCGCGAGAAAGCCAAAGGCTTGTATGAGAGCGCTTGTCAAAAAGCCGGACAGCAACCCGAGACGTTGGCCGGGCCTGCGGCTTGGCGATACGTCGATCAATTCGACGAACTCGTGCGCCAAGGTGAACTGGTTTCGATCCGCTCGCGGGTTGAGTCAATCGGCGACGATTTGGTCGGCTTGCAGGAACTCTTGATCTATGGTCTCAAAGGCCTCGCGGCGTATGGAACTCACGCCCTCGTTCTTGGTAAGAGCGACCCCGCGTTGTTTGCATTCACCCATGAAGCAATGGACTTTACGACGAAGCCAAACCCCACAGTCGATGAACTGCTGGGCATGAACCTTCGTTGCGGCGAGATGTCGGTGAGCGTACTGGCGCTGCTTGATTCAGCCAATACCGGCACCTACGGCAACCCGACGCCGACCCCGGTCTTGATGGGACACAAAAAAGGCAAGGCCATTCTCGTCTCAGGCCATGACCTCAAAGACCTGGAAGAACTGCTCAAGCAAACCGAAGGCAAGGGAATCAATATTTATACGCACGGCGAGATGCTGCCTGCTCACGGTTACCCCGAACTGAAAAAATATTCGCACCTGGTTGGACATTTTGGCGGCGCCTGGATGCGCCAGAAACAAGAATTTAAGCAGTTCCCCGGCGCGATTCTGATGACCACCAATTGCATCATGGAACCGCAGCCGGAATACAAAAACCAACTCTTCACCAGCGGCGTGGTGGGTTGGAAGGACATTCCCCATATTACCAATGGCGACTTCTCCGGCGTGATTGCGGCGGCTGAAGCAGCGCCGGGCTTTACTGACGATAGCCCCGAAAAGTTCCACAATGTCGGTTTTGGCCATCACGCGGTGTTAGGCCTTGCTGACAAAGTCATCGATGCGGTCAAGCAGGGCGCCATTAAGCGCTTCGTGTTGATCGGCGGTTGCGACGGCGCTGAGCCGGGACGCAACTACTACACAGAGATGGCTGAGACCATGCCTAAAGACTGGGTTGTGTTGACGCTGGGCTGCGGCAAGTTCCGCGTGGTTGATTGCGACATGGGCGACATTGGCGGCATCCCACGTCTGCTCGACATGGGGCAGTGCAACGATGCGTACTCAGCGGTGCGCGTCGCGATGGCGTTGGCGGACGCGTTCGAAACGGACATCAACAGTCTGCCGTTGTCGCTGGTGGTTTCGTGGTATGAACAAAAAGCCGTTTGCGTCTTGCTGGCGCTGCTTCACCTGGGCGTGAAGAATGTTCGCCTTGGGCCGAAGTTGCCTGCCTTCGTTACGCCGGCGGTGTTGAACGTACTCGTCGAGAAATTTGGCGTGATGCCGATTGGCGAAGTCGAAGCCGACTTGAAGCACATGCAGGAAACAAACGCGTAATAATATAACGTCTAATTCAAAGCATACATGCAGGCCGCTTCGAAACCGAAGCGGCCTGTTTCGTTTTATTGATTCAAGAGATGTCCGCTTCGCGCCCTTGCCACCCTGCCAAGAATCTTAAACGGTATGAAAAGGAGCGGGTGCAACTCTGTGAGCGCCTGTGCATAGAGGGCGTAAAGCCCGCACCGAAGCGAAGAGAGATGCACCCGCTCCTGATGCCATCTTAAAATTATTTATACCAACACGCCTTCGATGAGTTTGCCGTGTACGTCGGTGAGGCGCATACCCCGTCCGCCGTAGAAGTAGGTCAATTTTTCGTGGTCGATGCCGAGCAGGTGAAGCATGGTGGCGTGGAGGTCGTGAATTTCGGTGACGTTCTCGACGGCGTAGTAGCCATAGTCATCGGTTGAGCCGTAGACGGTCCCGCCTTTGACGCCGCCGCCCGCCATCCACATGGTGAAGCCGTAGGGGTTGTGGTCGCGCCCGTTGCTGCCTTGCGCCATCGGGGTGCGTCCAAACTCGCCGCCCCAGATCACTAGCGTTGAATCAAACAGGCCGTGCGCCTTGAGGTCTTGTAACAGCGCTGCGATGGGTTGGTCGACCGCAGCGGAGTTGTCGCGGTGCCCTTCAAACAAGCGGCTGTGCTGGTCCCAGCGGTCATGCCCCGGCATACTGGGCGGGAGCAACTCAATGAAACGCACTCCGCGCTCAATCAGGCGCCGCGCCGTCAGACATTGGCGCCCGAAGCGGTCGGTGGGTTCCTTGCCGATGCCGTATGAGTCGCGGGTGGCTTTGCTTTCTTCCTGTAGGTTGGTCAGTTCCGGCACGGCGGATTGCATGCGAAACGCAAGTTCATAATTCGAGATCGTCGCTTCGAGTTTGTCGTCGCCGCCCATGCGTTCCAACACGATTTGATTTAACGATTGCAGCAGGGTGAGTTTTTCTTTCTGCAATTGCGGGGTCTCTTCTTTTGGGACGATGTCGGCGACCGGCTGTTCTTTGTTGCGAAACAACGAACCTTGATAGGCGGCGGGCAAGAAGCCACTACCGAATATTTCCATCCCGCCGGGTGGAATCAACCCGCTGTCGAGCACAATAAAGCCCGGGAAGTTGTGCGATTCACTACCCAGACCGTAGGTGACCCACGAGCCCATGCTGGGGCGGCCCTGTTGACCGAAACCGGAGTGGACGAAGTAATTGGCTGAGGTGTGTTCGGAAAACTTTGACGTCATCGAATGAATGACGGCGAGGTCGTCGGCGCACTTGGCGACGTGGGGAAACAATTCGCTGACCCACATGCCGCTTTCGCCGCGTTGTTTAAATTCCCAGGGCGAGGGTAAGACCGTCCCGACGTTGTTAAACTGAGTCATGGGGACGTCCATCTTGATGGGTTGGCCTTTTTCTTTTTCGAGGCGCGGCTTGTAATCGAAGGTGTCGACTTGCGAGGGGCCGCCTTCCATAAAGAGAAAAATGACGTTTTTTACTTTGGGCGAAAATTGCGGCGGCAGCGGCGCCATCGGTTGTTTGATGCGGCTGGGGTCTTCATAGATCGACGCGTACGCCGGGTCGTGCATCAGTGCGGTCAGCGCCAATGAGCCGAAGCCCAACGCGCTTTTGGATAAGAAGTCTCTGCGCGAGAGTGATGATGCGCGATTGTCGCAAACCATGTTTCCGCCGCCTTGTTCTTTTATGTCATTACGAGGGCGTGTATACGACAGAAGCAATCTCGCGATGACACACGATTTAGATACCAAACTCTAATTCACAAAAATAAATTCCATGACATTAAACAGCGCATGACAAACGTCGCGCCAGAGTTGGATGTCGTCTTTGTCGTCGTAGCGTTTTGACTGCTGTTCAATAAATTCCATCAGCGCTTGCGTTTCATTCGGTTCGGGCAGTCGTGAAAACGCATCGAGGTACATTTGTTGAATACGTTTGCGCGGGTCGCGCGGCCCGTCGGCGAGAATGCGCTGCGCCCAGGTTTCAGCCTGCTGATAGACAAACTCGTTATTGAGCAGCGTTAGCGCTTGCGCGGGCACGGTCGATGAGCCGCGCTTGCCGATAGCGGAAATGGGAGGCGGATAATCAAACGCAACGAATAGGGGCGTCATGAAATTACGGCGCACGTTGATGTAGATACTGCGGCGTCCGTCGCCGTCGAGCGGGCCGGACTCGCCGGGGCGCCCGCGTCCGTCCATGTAAGGCGTCAGGTGGGGCGCCACGCTTGGGCCGAAGAGTTCTGGTTCCAGGCGACCAGACACCGCCAACATGGCGTCGCGTATGCTTTCGGCTTCCAACCGTCGCACCGGGATGTGATGGACGTACTGGTTGAGCGGGTCGGCGTCCAACGCAGAGGGCGAAGCCAAATTTGACATTTGATAGGCGTTTGTCAAGAGCATCAAGCGGTGCATGGCTTTGACCGACCATCTGTTTTGGATGAATTGGGCCGCAAGAAAATCAAGCAACTTGGGGTGAGTCGGTCGTGCGCCGTTGAGGCCGAAGTTGTCGGGCGTTCGCACCAGCGCATTGACGAAATGGTGCTGCCAGATACGGTTGACCATTACCCGCGCCAGCAGGGG
Source organism: Candidatus Hinthialibacter antarcticus (assembly GCA_030765645.1). Taxonomy (NCBI): domain Bacteria; phylum Candidatus Hinthialibacterota; class Candidatus Hinthialibacteria; order Candidatus Hinthialibacterales; family Candidatus Hinthialibacteraceae; genus Candidatus Hinthialibacter; species Candidatus Hinthialibacter antarcticus. The sequence continues at coordinate 133,892 of JAVCCE010000057.1, forward strand.
GGGCGCGGTCTGAAACATGCGTTGCGCGAGTTGTTTGCGCCCGCTGCCGTTGCGAATTGGCGGTTGGTTTTCTCCCGCAAGGACGGTCAGGAATCCGCGCGGTACAGGATCGCTCAGGGTGAGGTGATTGCCGCGAATATGCAGCCGCATGTCACGCGGGTCGTCATCGGTCATGGTGAGCGCAAACGCGGTTTCGTTAATTTGCTTTTCATATTCTTCGCGAATTTGCATTAAGGATTGAAGCCGCTGTTGGTCGGGAACGCCCAGCGTGGTTTGCGTCGCCTGCCAATCGCTACAAGGGCCTTGCCAACTGAGCATGAGGTCAACCAAGTTCGCTTGCGCCGGTTCGTTGACTCCCAGGTTCCATTTGACTAACGCATCGGTGAATATGTTCTGATAGGCGGCTGCGAGTTGTTGTATATTGTCCGGCGTTTGTTCGAGCAATTGAATGATCGCCGGATGCGGCGCATCGGTTTGAGTCGGCAGCGGTCCGCTGGGCGGCTTGCGCTCGTCAGAGAACAAAATTTGATCAACGACGACGTAGCCTTCCGGGTCATGATCGACGATTTCAATGTAATTGCGCTTGTTTTCATACATCATCAGATCGTGAGTGTACCAGCGAAATTCATCGTAACTCGACGCCTTCTGATTGCGGGCGCGGAACTCGTCCGAGACCACGTTGGTATAGCCATTGCCCGCCATGCGAACATGGACGAAGCGTTTTTCGGTAATGAAAATCGGTGAAATCATTGCGCCGACGAATTGCGGTGAAATGAGGCCGCTATGAATAAACCCCGCGCCCGGCTGGCGGGCGAGACGGTCGCCTTTCAACATTTGATAGGGGCTGCTGGGGTTCCATTGCAGCGCGTCGTTGAAGGCGTCGCCGGTGGCGATCCATTCTTGTTGGGATTGTCGTAAGAAATCTTCATACACAACGTCGTAATTGATCCGACGAATGTTGTTTTCTTTTTGAACGAGGCCGCTGCTGACATCATCAAGACGCTCTCTAAAACGCTCGTTTTCATTCATCAACTGCGCCCAGGGATAGAGCAGCGCCGCCGGACCGTCTTTCGACTGTGCGACGGCCCGCAGCCAGCCTTGCAGTTGCATCGGAGACATTCCGTTGTCGCTCGCGACATCGGCGACTTGCTCAAACGACGGCTCGCCTGCGTCGGTCAAGCGAATGTGGTCGACGATGATGTGGCCCCATGCGCCTTTCGCGTGGTCGACGATTTCTAAACGCGCTTCTTGGTTCCAATAGGGACGGACGTCCCATTGCACTTCTGAGAAGCGGTCAGAGTTGCGACCCGTTGCGGTGAGTACGGTTTCGCCATCGATCACCAGATTGACGCAGGTTTTGTTTTTGTGATCGCCGCCGCCGATGAGAAACTCTATGTAGTTTCGTTGAATGGAAAACGAGTTCGATTGAAGCGATCCGGTATATTCATCGGAACTATTGTGAAGCGAGTCGGCTATAAAACGCCCACGCCAGTTTTCGACGGGGCGTTCGCGATAAATGTCGCGGGCGTGAGGCGGCGAATCATGGAAGGCTTCGCCTTCGATGCGCCAATTGTCATAAGAACCGCTTTCAAAATCGTCAAACAAAATGTCAGGCTTGCTTTGTTTGTTTTGATGAATAGAGCGCGCCGCGAGCAACGCGTCTTTGGTTTTTGCGAAGACCGATTTGACCGTTGTTTCGGCAATGGCGCGGTCGATGGTTTTGATCTTGTCAATAATTTCGGCGTGTTGCGTTTGGGTTTTCGGCGAGTCGATGACAGACGAGCGGACGCGTGAACTTTGGAAGATGCCCGCGATTGCGTAGTAGTCTTCATCCGAGACAGGGTCGAATTTGTGGTCGTGGCAACGCGCACAAGCAAGGGTTAGCCCCAGAAACGATTTGCCGAATACATCCACCTGATTTTCGAGGCGGTCGGCGTGGGCTTTGAATGGATCAACCGGGCTGTTGACCACGTCGCCCATCCAGTAGAAACCGGTGGCGACAGGCGACTCGGCGTATCCGGTTTTCGGATCAATGCGCGGGTCGTCCATTTGGTCGCCAGCGATGTGTTCTTTCACAAAACGCTCGTAGGGAACGTCATCATTAAACGCGCGGATGACGTAGTCGCGATAACGCCATGCGTTGGGTTTGTCTTTGTCGAATTCGTGACCGTCGGTTTCGGCGTAGCGCACCAGATCGAGCCAATGGCGTCCCCAGCGTTCGCCATAATGCGGCGAACCGAGCAAGCGGTCGACGACGGTTTCAAAAGCGCGCGGCGAATCGTCAGACAAAAAGGCTTCGAGTTCGTCGGACGTGGGCGGCAGCCCGGTCAGGTCATAAGTGACGCGGCGCAGTAAGGTCTGTTTTTCAGCAGGCGCAGCGGGTGTTAACCCATGATCTTGCATTTTAGATAATAGAAAAGCGTCTATTGGCGTCTTGGCCCATTCGTTTTCGAGGCTGGGCGGCTCAATGGTTTGCAGAGGCTGAAACGCCCAGTGTTGGCGCCCGGCTTCAAAATCGATTCCCGGTTGAGTGGATTGCACCGCTTGGCTTGCGTCCGGCATCACAGCGCCGTTTTCGACCCATGCAACGATGTCGGCGATTTGTTCGTCCGTCAACTTGCCGCTGGGGGGCATGTTGGCAAAGCCGTCTTCATGACGGATCGCGCGAACTAACGGGCTGCGTGTCGGATCGCCCGCGACAACGGCGGGGCCGCTGTCGCCGCCCGCCAGAATCGCAGCGGGTGAGTTGAGCGAGAGTTTGGCTTGCTGCAATTGGCTGCCGTGACAGAGATAGCAGTTCTTCGCCAATACCGGGCGAACCCGCTTTTCGAAAAACTCGACGCCATCATCATTCGAGAAAGCGAGAGGCGCAACGCTGCATAGAGCAAATAGCGCATACGCGCCAACAAATATTTGACGGTAACGTGTTCCCAAAATCTGTCCCATTCATACAAAGCAAAAAAAATGTTGTGGAAAACCTCAGATGGATGATTCATTATGCGGAAGCATTGTGGAACTTTCATTCTCGCAATTTTTATTGAAGAAATCAATGCGTCAGGCTGATGCAGCCTCGCGAATTCTGCTTGACTTCTTATCTGTATATATGAAAGGATTGCGTGGATCCATTTTTGTTTCTCCATCCTTGGACTTACATCTTCAAATTGAATAGAAGCATTCAGGAGCGTGTTTGATGAATCTATCCATGAAGAATTGCATTTTCGGTCTCTTCTGCTTACTAAGCGTTTTTCAAAATGCGGCTGCTCAGGAGCCGAAGGGCATTGATAAACCGTATCCCATGGTTGGGTCGGTTGAATACGCCGAGAAAGAAATGGACGCGCTTGTCCCGAAGACCTCCAGCCTGGAGATGGTCGCCAAGGGGTTTGATTGGTCTGAAGGCCCGTTGTGGGTGCGTGACGGTAAGTACCTGCTCTTCTGCGATATCCCGCCGAACCGCATCTATCGTTGGAGCGAGAAAGACGGGTTGTCCGTCTACTTAACGCCGTCGGGTTATACCGGATCAACCCCGCGCGGCGGCGAGCCCGGCTCGAATGGATTGCTGCTCGATTCGCTGGGGCGCTTGGTGATGTGCCAGCATGGCGACCGCCGCATGGCGCGGATGGACGCGCCTGTCAAATCGCCCAAGGCGTCGTTTGTTACCTTGGCGGGGGCTTACAAAGGCAAAAAGTTGAATAGTCCCAATGACGCAGTCTACCATAAAAACGGCGACCTCTATTTTACCGATCCGCCCTATGGGTTAGAAAAAAATATGGACGACCCGTTAAAAGAGTTGGACTTTCAAGGCGTCTATCGGCTGGACGCAAAAGGCGGTTTGCATATCGTGACCGATGAGATGTCACGTCCAAACGGGATCGCATTTTCGCCTGATTACAAAACGCTGTATGTCGCGAATTCTGATGGAGGTAATCCTGTCTGGATGGCGTTTGATGTTGACGATGACGGATCGACAGGAAATGGGCGGGTGTTTTTTGATGCGCGTTGGATCGGCCGCAAAGGCGGCGGCGACGGGATGAAAGTGGATGCGAAAGGCAATGTATTCGCGACCGGGCCGGGCGGCGTGTTGGTGATTGACTCCAAGGGCAAATATCTTGGTACGATCAAAACCGAACGCGCCACGGCGAACTGCGCCTTCGGCGACGACGGTAAGACGCTCTACATCACGGCGGATGAAGCGCTGCTGCGCATTCGCCTGTCAACAACTGGAATGGGGTATTGATCGTTATCGTTTTACTTCCACCCCTTCGTGTTTGAGCAGGTGTTCTTTGATGTGCAGGCCGCCGGTGAAGCCGTGTAGTTTGCCCGATGAGCCGATCACGCGATGGCAGGGAACCACAATCGGGATGTTGTTGTTCGCCATCGCCTGTCCGACGGCGCGCGCGGCGAAGGGGCGCCCCGCGAGTTCGGCCAACTCCCCATACGAAAGCACTTCGCCGAAGGGCACCTCTTTCAACGCCGTCCATACTTCCTGATGAAACGCCGGGCCATGAAACTCAACCGGGACGGTGAAGCGTTTGTTCTTTCCAGCGAAATATTGCTTGAGTTCGCGCTCGGTTTTCTTGGCGGCGGGGGTCGCTTTATCCGTGATGGGGATGTTCCAATGTTCGAGGCGCTCGTGGGTTTTTGCTGCGCCGTCTTCTCCAAGGCACACGCTCAACAGGCTTTTTTGGTTTGCCGCAATGGTAACCGGCCCTAACGGGCTGTCGATTTGAATAACACATGCGGCGGTTTGCGTGTTCGCTCCCATTGTCTTTCCCCTTTGTCGTGGGTGATAATGTCTTAGGGGGATGGTGATGGATAATCAGCGTGGAATCAAGTTTGTTTGCGACCTATGCGGTTGTTTAATTGAAATTGGCCGCCCGCGGTTCGTGATGAAAGGCGAGTTGTTTTGCGCCTACGATGGAGGCGTGTTTGATGAATCCGCCAGCGGACGCAAAAAAGACGTTCAGCAAGAGATGGAGCGCTTAATCGAACTCGCTGAACAGAGAAGCGAGAAAGAGTTAAGCGACGAAGTTCACTTTGCGTTTGAACTCGACCTTTGTGCGCCGTGCCGTAAGAAAGTATACGGCATGTTAGAGCGCGGCGATGACGGCGAGGGCGACGATGATTGTGAAGAAGAGATTGAAGGTTGAACTAGGCCATTGCCTGTTCTCTGAAAGTAGATCTAACCGCGAAATTGTTCAATTGATTGCTGAACGCTGCTGGTGCGCTTGTTGTAATCGCTGGCGCCAGTTTGTTCGGTGGTGTGCATTCCGGGTTCTTCTTCCACTTCTAACGGAAGTTCTGAAATGCTGCCGTGGTCAGGGGTGTCATATTTGAGCGGCATGTCTTCCTGCGCGACGGGTTGTAATTCTGATTTCGTACATTTCAACGCAGCGGACAATATCTCGACAGCGTGTGCGCGCCCGTCAAAACTTTGTAGTTGCCGCATCTCGAACATTTCCAGGCAGGCTTCGGAAACGGGCGGCGGCACCTCGATTCGCTTGAGCGAATCCATTGCCAGATATCCTCGCCCTAAACACCAAGTGACTAATTCTTTTTTCATCTGAATCGGTTCGACCCAGTCCATATCATGGATCAAGGCGCTAATGGATACGCTATTGCCCTGATGGTGAATATGCAAGTAAATGCGAATGAGCGTCGAATAAAAATCGACCTCGCAAAACGGGCGTCCGGTTTTTGCCGTGTGAAAGATGGGGAAAGCGTCAATTTGCGGTTCGTATTCAGAGGTGAGGCCATGACCGCACATCACGCAGCGGACGTGTCTTCGCTGTGATTTTAAAAACTCTACGAATTTCCCCGGTTTTGCATTCATTGGCGCCAACTCGCTTATTTAAAGCATTCGCATGTAATTCGCAGGGTGCTCATTCGATGTTCATACTATAACATATATTTTACAGAAATGCAATAAATATTTGCGAATTGGCGCTATTTGTTTGGTTTTGTGTAAAATAGTGTTGCATTAAAGTCTGATATTTTCAATAAGGAACATGTAACTACCTCAAACCTGGAGGGTTACTTTTTTCGGCGCACCCGCTTTTTCGGCGTAGGGCGTTTCGCGACAATCGTTGAACGGACTTCTTCGATCGCGTTGTTATCAGGTAAGACGCGAATTTCGACCAAATAGCTTCGTTCTTCGCCGGGTTTCAAAAATTCGAGTGTGCCTTCCTGGCGTTCAAGATCGCGGCCTTGAACGCGGCAGTTGCATGGTTCCAGCCCGCAGACGAACATCCCAGCGCGTTGGTTTTTCCATTGGGCGAAGCGGAACAGTTCTTTTTTGCGATAGCGCACCTGCACGCCCAAGCCTTGCCCCTGGTTGAAGGACGGGTTGAGCAGCGCGGCGCTGGCGAAGCCTTTTGAATCGGCCTTTACGTCGTGATAAAAAACCTGTTCGGCAATGTTGGGCGCGGGCGTCGTAAAGCGACGATGGTCGTCTAAGCCGGACGCCGAAAACGGATCGCGCGCCCATACGTTTGAGTTGATCGCCAGTTCGGAATTTTCACTCAACACCGGAAAGCCGAGGTTGATGTGGTAGAGCATCATGTGCGGCGATTTCTCAAAGTTTTCATTGCGCACTTTGTCTTCGATGCGGATGGTATGCGAGCCGACTTCGGTAGAGATGGTGCGGCTCAGCACCAGATTGGGGCCGAAGAGGTGGCTCTCGCGCACTTCGCCGGAGACAAACAGGCGCTTGGTATTGCCGACCCATTCTTCGCCGTACTTTAGCTGCCGCGCGGGGATATGCGATATGCGGCCATGCAGGCCGAGCGGTTGGCCTTCGTCTTCGCATGGCGCACCCGCCCAACTTAACCCGCAAGTGGTGAGCAGGCCCGCGTTGAATGTTTTGAGAAACCCGATCCCCTGTGGGTCGTAGTAGGCCGGGTGGGCTTCGCCGGTGTGAGAGTGATAACACAACGACGCCCCGCAGAACGACGCTCCGGCGATATCGAGTGCGCGATGGGGCAACACGTTAAACTGCAAGCCGTTGCCCGCGTCGAATTGAAATACTTCGGTGCCGTCTTCCGGCCCTTCGGCGAAACGTAACTTGCGGACGGCGCCGGTTTGCCACGAGGCGCCCGCGTATTTTTGGATCTGTTTGCGCGTCCAACTTTTTCCATATAAATTCGGCATGTTGTTCCCTCCCGCTATGGTTGGGGTATTGTTACAAAAACCGGCCCAATTGAGAAGCGCAAGAGGCGCCTGCATGGTCTAGTTTCGTGAATGCGTCGGTTTATAATGAGAAACTCAATCCCCTGCGAAAGGCAATCATGATGAAACATATTTCTATGTTCTCTGTATTTGTTACAATCTGTCTGGCGTTTTCATTTCCTTCAATGGCTGAAGAAGACTTTACCTGTGCGCATGGATTGTTCCCGCCGAAACTGGTCGACGGCGAATACCCGCGCCACTACCGTCAAGACCGCACCGTTGATTTTGAACGCATGATTTTGGATGTCACCATTGAGATGGATGACAAAGCGGTGAAGGGCAACGTGGTCTATTTCTTTCGCCCCATCCATGACGAAGTAACCGCCATGCGCTTTGATGCGGTCGATATGGAGATTCAAAGCGTTTCATTTGATGGATTGGAATTTGATTGGCAATATCTGGACAATCAGATTTATATTGAATTTCCAAAAGCCTTGCCGATGGGCCGCCAACTTTCGATTTCGATTGGCTATAGAGCCTGGCCGCAAGAAGGCATGTATTTTTCGGCGCCCGACTCCATCCCGCCGAAACATCCCGATCAACTCTATACGTTGAATGAACCGTTCGGCGCGGCGATGTGGTTCCCCAATTTTGATTATCCCAATGACCGCATCCAAACCGAACTGATCGCGACGGTCCCGAAGAAGTTCGTCACGCTTTCGAATGGTTTGCTCGTCGGTTCCAAAGAACAAGGCGGTTGGCGTACCGACCATTGGAAGCAGGAAACGCCGCATACCACCTATTTGGTCTCATTGGTTGTCGGCGATTTTGATATTGTGCGCGATGAAGACTGGCGCGGTATCCCGGTTGAATATTACGTCGAAGCCGGACGCGCAGACGACGCGATTCCTAGCCTGAGCAAGACGCCCGCCATGTTGGAGTTTTTCAGTAATTGGCTGGATTTTCCGTATCCGTATGAAAAATACGCGCAGTCGATGGTGCGTTATTTCAACGCGGGCGGCATGGAACACACCACTGCGACCACCATGTTTGAGTGGCTGACCATAGATGAAGAAGCGCGGCTTGACGTTGAATATGACGATCTGATTTCACATGAAATGATTCATCAGTGGTTCGGCGATTGGCTTACCTGCGAAAAGTGGGACCACCTGTGGTTGAACGAAAGTTTCGCGACCTATCTCGAATGTCTCTGGCGCCGCCATGAATCCGGGCAGGATTATTATCTCGTCAAAATTCTCGATGACATGAATGGCTACATTGGCGCTTCGCGCAGTTATCAGCGCGCCATTGTCACCAATAAATACCCCAACCCGCGCGAGATGTTCGACGCCCATTCATACCCTAAGGGCGGATTTGTTTTGTCGATGCTGCATCGTCAATTGGGAGAAGAACTGTTTCGCAAAACATTGAAGACGTATTTAGAAACCGGCCCCGGCTTGGTTGATACCGATGACCTGATGGAAGCCGTCGAAAAAGTGACCGGACGTCCGATGGACCGCTTCTTTGAGCAATGGGTGTACAGCCCTGGCCATCCTAAGGTCAAAGTGACGCATGAGTGGATGCCGGAGCGCAAGCAGGTCAAAGTGCGCGTTCAGCAAACTCAGGAGATGGAAGAAGGCCGCTTGGCGTTTACTTTCCCGCTGGACGTCGAGATCGTGACCGACGACGGTTCGTTCGTTAAGACCGTCGAGATTACGAAAAAAGATGAAAGCGTGTTCGTCGATTGCGACAAGGCGCCGCAATCGGTGGTGATTGATCCGCAACTGATGGTGTTGATGGAGTTGGAACACAAAAAATCAACTGACATGTTGTTGCGCGATCTGAAAGACGGCTCCTCCGTCATCGTGAAGATTCGCGCTATTGATGCGTTAAAAGATGAAACCGCCGACCGGATCGTCGATGCGTTGGCGGCGGCGGTGAAAGATGAAAACAACTTCCGCCGGGTTCGAGAAAACGCCGTCGGCGCGCTGGGTTCGATTAAGACCGACGCCGCCCGCGAGGCGCTGTTAGAATTCATCGCAGTAGATGATCCCCACGTTCGCCGCAATGTTGTTACGACGCTTGGCGGGTTTTATAAAAACGAACAGGTTGCGGACGCGTTGATCGGCGTGTTTAAAAATGACGCCAGCGTCCGCGTTGTTGCGGCGGCGGCGCGTTCATTGTCTCGCATCAAGGCCGAAAAAGCCGTACCCGTTTTACGCTCAAAGTTAGACCGCGAATCGTTCCGTGAATATATTCGCCGGGCTGTGATTGGTGCGCTGGTCGATTTCAAAGACAAAAAGTTATACGCTACGCTTTATAAATACGCCAATGACCCGTATCATCGCGACCTGCGCATTCATGCCATGACAAACTTGGGAACCTGGGCGCGCGAATTAGAATCGCATGAAGAGGATGCGTTGGATTTCCTGGTGAAACAACTGCAATCCACCTCGCATCGCATCCAGGGCGCGGCCATCACCGGGCTGCAAAACTTACGCCATGAAGACGCGGTCCCCTACTTGCAGGAATACGCCGACGCAGGCCCAACTGTCGGCGGGCGCAACGAAGGGTTGCGTGAACGCGCCCGCAACGCGATTAAGACGATTCGCAAAGACCAGTCGAGCGACTTGTCAGCCAAAAATGCGGAACGGCTTGATACAGTGGGCGACGAACAAAAAGACTTTGAAAAACGAATCAATGAACTTGAAGAGACGGTTAAGCAACTTTCTGAAACCAGCGACGACGAAGACAAATAATCGGACTCAAGGTTAGGAGCCATGCAATGAAGATTCATGAATATCAAGCCAAAGAAATACTGCGCAAGTTCAACGTGCCTGTTCCGCGCGGTTTTGTGGCAGACAATCCTTCTCAGATTGTAGGCTTCGCCAAAGAACTCGGCAGTGATGTTGTCGTCGTCAAAGCGCAGATTCACGCAGGGGGCCGCGGCAAAGGCGGCGGCGTCAAACTCGCCAAGTCGCCCGACGAAGCCAAAAAACTGGCGGGCGAGATTCTCGGCATGAACCTGGTCACCCACCAAACCGGGCCGGAAGGCAAGGAAGTGTTGAAGGTGCTGGTCGAAGAAGGCCTGCCGATCAAACAGGAACTGTACATCGGCGTGGTGATTGACCGCGCGTCGGAATCGGTTGTCGTGATGGCGTCAAATGAGGGCGGCGTCGAGATCGAAGAAGTCGCCGAAAAGTCGCCCGAGAAAATCCTGAAAGCGTTTATTGATCCGTCGGTCGGGTTGACGGGATATCAAGCGCGGGCGTTGGCTTTTGGCATCGGCCTCAACGGCAAAGAAGCGCTGTCGTGCGCAGCGTTTTTGATGAAACTCTACAAAGCCTTCGAGGCGACCGACGCCTCTCTCGCAGAAATTAATCCGCTGGTCGTGACCGAAGACGGGCGCATTATCGCGCTGGACGCCAAAGTCAACTTTGACGACAACGCGTTGTATCGTCACCCCGATTTTGTCGAACTGCGCGACGTGAGCGAAGAAGACCCGCTCGAAGTTGAAGCCTCCAAACACGACTTGAATTACATCAAACTCGACGGCGAAGTGGGCTGTATGGTCAACGGCGCCGGTCTGGCGATGGCGACCATGGACCTTGTCAAACTGGCTGGCTCTATGCCCGCGAATTTTCTCGATGTGGGCGGCACCGCCAGCGTCGAGCGCGTCGCGGCGGCGTTTCGTATTTTGATGTCTGACCAAAACGTCAAAGCGGTGTTGATTAACATCTTCGGCGGCATCGTGCGTTGCGACCGGGTCGCGGGCGGCGTGATTGAAGCGATGAAGCAAGTCGAGGTGAATGTCCCGGTAGTGATTCGCTTGCGCGGCACCAACTCCGAAGAAGCGCGCAAGATGCTCGAAGAATCGGACTTTAATTTTCTGGTCGCTGATGGACTCGCCGAAGTGGCGGACAAAGTCGTCGAGGCGTTAAAAGGCTAACGGTAATTTCCCATTAAAATAAATGAACGCCGCAGCGGTTGAATCATCGCTGCGGCGTTTTTTTGTATAACAGGCGCTCATAGAGAGGCGGACGCCACCCATCTAATTACTCGTCTTTTGCGTAGCTCTCAATTTCCATGAAGGGGCAACTCTGTTCGTTTTTGCAGAGGTCGCATTCTTCTCGATGCGGGCAGCTAAGGCGGTAACTTTCGATATTGTCGTGCAAGGTTTTGATCTGGTTTTGGTTGTCGAGAAAGTAGTGGACCAGGCAGTATAACTTGCGGCTGGTTTCGGCGCTTAACAGGTGCTCAATCTGGCAGGAATCGACCAGCGCGGTGTCTTCGGAAACGCCCAGGATTTTTTCAAAAAAGGTTTCGAGCAAGAGGTGGTTCGCATAGATTTGCGCGGCAAGGTTTTTGCCTTCATGGGTCAGTTTGAAGAAGTGATTGTTGTCTTCTGAGAGGTAGCCTTTATCGCGAAGCGAAGCCAGCGCGACCGAAACGCTGCTGCGCGAGATATTCAGGCGCGAGGCGATATCCGTCACCCGCGCATAGCCCATCTCTTTTAACTGATCGCGCACCGCCATCAGATAATGGCCCATGCTGTGTGTGACTTCAGGGGAAGCGGGAATTCCAGGCGTCGACATGACGCCCTCCTTGTTTTACAGGGTGTGATAGACGGTTTCAGCGTCTGAAGCCGCTTCTTCTATGAGACCCTCAATTTTGCGCTGATCGCTGTTATATAGTATGCCACAATTCGGCGGCGCTTGAATGGAAAGAAAACGCGCTTTCATCTGGGCGCCAAGCGACGCCGCGAGTTCCGCAAAAAACGGAGGGACGGTGCATCCCGGCGCGGCCAGCGGTTCGACGACGGCGATCACTTTTTTCTTTTTCAAATATTCAGCCAATCCATCCGGTATAAAGGGGCGGCGGCACAACGGACGGACGTAATCGTCGGGCGCCCCGGCGGGCGGAAGGCAAGTAATCACAGCCCAATTCCCTTTGGTGATTTCGCCGACGATGGGAAAGCCAGAGCCGGGCAGGTCATAACCAAACTCGGTATACCCCTCGCGGAGATTGCCGATTGTTTTCTGAAGCAAGCCGCGTAGAGTGATCTTTTCTTTGGTTTTATTTTCGACGGCGGCCATCGCGGCGGCGAAGGGGTCTTCATCGGTCTTGGCGCTGGTTTGCAGCCCGGTGAGCGGATTGCCCATGTCAATGTCTTCACGCGGGGCGAATTCACCCAAATCGTCATGATTCACGGCGCTATGAAAGATCAAAAAAGGCGGGTGTTCTTTTTGATCGTGGATGAGATGGTAGGCCAGCGCCAAGTGGTCATAGAGTTCTTGCAGCGTGTGCGTGTGAAATTGCAGCCAGCCGTTGTTGCTATAGGGCAAAAAGGATCCGGCGTCGCGTAGGGAGCCGGGGGCGTTTTCATTGACGGCGAGCACGACGACCGGGGTGAGCTCATGAGCGGTTTTTAGCAGCATGTCGTAACTATGAACCAGCTCATGCACGGCGCAAAACAGCAGGACGTGTTTTTTGTCGCGGGCTTTGTCGGCGGCGAATGTGAGGCCGTTACGGATGGTATCGGCGTGTTTGAACTGGGTGGCGCCGCCGGAGCCGACCGCCATGTCGAAATAGATTTTTTTCAACGCAGGCGTGAAGAGAATGCGGTCGAGGTTGGCCTGTTTGGCGATGGTTTGCAGAACGGTTTCCATGTTGACGCATTGCCTCCGGTCGCGTGTCGTAGTCGGCTTATAGTATGACGTTTCTCCAGCGTTTGAGCGCCTCGGTCACTTCGCGTTGCGCTTCTTCGACGATGTGTCGCGGCTGCGGCCCCATGGCGTCCATGTCGTCTTCGAGCATGGCGGCGGCGCGCGGCGAAAGGTTGATTAACACTTTGTCGCGAACCGGCTGCGGTTGGCCTTTGAGCGACGCCGCCAGCGTCGAGCGGTGGACTTCTTCGAAAGCGCGTTTTAAAACAGCGTCTTCCATTGAGACCAAATCTTCAAAGGTGAAATATTGTTCGCGCAGCGATTGCGCCAAGTCGGGATACTGCTGGTCGAGTGTGCGCATGATGGTTTGTTCGGTCTGGCGGTCCATCTGGCCTAACATGCCGATGAGGGTTTGCAAGCCTTTCTTCGACTTGTTTTTTTGTTTTGAAAGCGCCGACAACATTTCTTTGATTCGCGCGGTCTGGTCGCTCATGTTGGCGTTCCTCTCTTCAAACTCAATTGCCTTACGCGATAGAAATGCGATTGCCTTTCATCTCCGGCGTGATCGGCGTGGTGTTGACTTGCGCGCATTCTTCCAGGTCGTCGCCCAGGCCGATTTCCTGCAAATAGCGGCCATGGTAACAGGTGTGCAGCATGTTGAGCAGGTCGTCTTGATAGAGATGAAACAGGTCAACGGAGGAACGGGCCGCGTCGGAGACTTCGGTGAACACGCCGGGCGGCTCAATCAACAGGGCGATGATGCCGCCCAGGCAGACGGCGTCTTCGAGGCAATAGCGCCCTTCGCGGCCTGAAACGACGAACAGGCATTCTTCGGCGTCGTCTTTGTAAAGGCGCAGGCGGTTGGCGGCGGCGGTCATATTGCTAAAGGCTGCGATGAAAGTTTTTTGCGCGGTACGCGCCGCCGAGAGCGCTTTGGTTCCATTGGTGGTCAATTGCACCATGATTTTGTCGTTGACGGCTGCGGGCGTAAATTCCGAGGGCGAGTTGCCCAGGTGATAGCCTTCTCGCTTGACGCCTTCTTTTTCGCCGCAGAGCAAAACGGGCAGGCCTTGCTCCTGCAATAGGGTGTACATATCTTGCGCCGATTGTTCACTATCTTGAGGCATGATCGCGCGGGCGCCGTTTTGCAGGGCGCGCATCATAACGGTGGTGGCGCGCAAGACGTCGGCGACCACGACGATGCTGTTTTCCAGCGACCGGGGTTGTAGTTCATGCCAGGTGAACAGGAGGTCAATCTTCAAGGGTGCGTCTCCTTCTCTTGAGCAAACGGGTATTTGCAGTATACCTTCAAGCCAGACGAAATCACCAGATGCAAAGGCGCGTATGATTCCACGAACATTGGCCCTGCGAAATTTTTTATCGTACGGCGAAGACGTTGAGCCGCTTGACTTCACCAGTTTTAGCATGGCCTGTCTGACCGGGCGCAACGGCCACGGTAAGTCGGCGTTGCTCGACGCTATCACCTGGGCGCTGTGGGGCGAGGCGCGTAAGGCGAACTATAGCCGAACGCCCGACGGCGACCTGTTGCGGTTGAGCGCCGATGAGATGTCGGTGGAATATACTTTTGAACTCAGCGAGCGCATTTATCAGGTCTATCGCGAACACCGCCGCAACAAACGCTCGGGGCGCTTAGAATTTCGCGTACGCGACAAGAGCGAAGAGGCGTTTAGTTTGTTGACGGGTTCCAGCAAAAAAGAAACCCAAAAGCGCATCATCGAAACCTTGCGCCTCGACTACCGCACCTTTGTCAATTCATCGTTTTTACAACAGGGCAAAGCCGACGCGTTTACCCGGCAGTCGCCGCAGGAACGCAAGGAAATTTTGGGTAACATTCTAGGGCTGGCCTATTACGACCGACTGCTGGAAGAAACCAAGCAACGCTTGAGCCAGACAAAAGCGCAGTTAAAGGCGCTGGATGAGTCGGTCGCCGCCATTGAAGATGAACTCGCGGACGAGGACGAAGTGAAATCCCAAGAGACGGAACTCGGCGAAGCGTTGAAAGCGCTCGAAGCGAAACTCGAAGCGTTGCGCAAACAAGAACGCGCCGAACAAGACCGGTTGACCCAACTCAAAATCAAACAGCAACAACTCCAGCAAACCGAAGCCGCGTTTAAAGAGATTCAGAAACGGATTGTGGACGCGGATGCTCAGATGAAGCGCTTGCAGCAAGAACAAAAAACGCTGACGGACTTGGTCTCGAACGAAGTGGATATTCAACGGCGAAAAGAACGCGGCGAACAAGTTGCGAATGAATTGAACCGACTGCTTGAACTTGATGGGCAGTTGCAGAAAATGGAAGCGTCCCGCCGGGAGCAGGAACGCGCTGTCGAACAAGAACGCGCACGGCTGCGCGAAGCGCTGGCTTCATCCAAAAGCGAACAGACGCAGATCGAAGAGGCGGTGCGTGAAGCCGGGCGCTTGTTGGGCCGTAAAGAAGAAATAGAACGGAACTATCAAGCCTATCAGGCATTGCAACAACGAGACCAGCAGTGCAGTGCGCAACGCCCGCCGTTTGACGCGCTGGCGGCGGAAAAACAAAAATGCGAATCCGAAGTGGAACAAGAAAAACAACGCCTCAACAATCGCTTGGCTGAGTTGCGGGGGCGGGTGAATGATCTCAGCGCCCTGGCCAAACAGTTGGAGGGAGCGAAAGCCGCTGCGGCGCAGCTCCCTCAAACCGAAGAGGATGTGACGCAATATAAGGCGCAGGAAGAGGACGTGGTCGAACAAGGCCGCCGCGCAAGTTCTTCGGTTGACGCCGCCGAAAAAGAGACCGAACGCTTGGAGGCGCAAATTCACGAAACGAATGAGAAACTCGATCTGCTGGGCAAGGGAGAAACTCAGGAGTGCCCCTTGTGCCGTCAATCGCTGGACGCCCACTCGCAGCACGATCTCGAATCGCATCTGCAACAAGAGATCAAGCAAGCGCAATCGAATATCCAGAAATTTAAAAAACAAATTGGGCGCGATAAAAAGAACGTGCTCGATTTGCGCAACGCCTATAAAGACGCCAAGGCCAAACGCGAGCAGGCCGAAACCCGACTTTCGCAATTGAAGATGCGGGCCGACCAACAAACGCGCTTGCAACAAGAGTGGGACGAAAAGCAGGCATTGCTCAAAGAAGCCAATGAGATTGAGGCTTCGGTTCGCGATGCGCAGTTTGCGCTCGACGCCCGCACCCGCGTTGATCGCATCCAACAGGAGATGCAGCGACTGGGGTATGATGCAGCGGCGCACGCGGAAATTCAAACGCAAATTCAAGCGCGACAAGATGATTATCTGCAATGGAACCGCTTGCAAGAAGAGACCCGGCGGAGCCAGCAGCGGACGGCGCGTATGGAAGTGGTTTTGAAATCCATCGAGGAGGCCGAAGGCGTACTAAACGCGGAGGCGTTCGCCGCCGAAGCCCGCCAGGCGCTGCGACAAACGATGGAAGAAATGGCGCCGCTGCAAGAAGCGCTGTCGGCGCGAAAAACATTGCACGAAGAACAACAACAATTGCGCAATGCGCTGACCGATTGGAACCGTTTGCAAGCCGCGAAAGAACGCCTACCAGAACTTGAGCGCGACGTCGAGAAGCGCAATGCAGAATCACAAGAATTGCACGTGCGTTTGCGGGCGCTAGAAGACGACATGCAAGCGGTTGCGCCGCAATTAAAAACGCTTGCGCAAGATGAAAAGCGCCTGGAAGACATCCAGCAGGAAATCCGCAATCAAGAAACCGGGCGGAACGGGTTGCAGCGCAATCTGGGCGCGGTCCAGGAAAAACGGCAACGGTTGGAACAACGCAAACAAGAACGCAAAGACGCGAAATCCAAACGGGCGGATTTGCAGCGCGACGTGAAGTTGTATGACATTCTGCGCGGCGCCTTCAGTCGCGACGGCATCCCGGCGCTGATTGTCGAACGCGCCCTGCCGGAGCTCGAAAACGACGCCAACCGGCTTCTTCACCGACTGACCAATGGCGCCTGCTCGGTGAAATTGGAGTCGCAACGCGAGCGCAAATCGGGCGGCGTGGCGGAGACGCTCGATATCAAAATCAGCGACGAACTCGGCACTCGCGACTATGAAATGTTCAGCGGCGGCGAAGCGTTTCGCACCGACCTGGCGCTGCGCATCGCGCTCTCGCAGTTGTTGTGCCGCCGCGCAGGCAGCCGTCTGCAATTGCTGGTGATCGACGAAGGCTTCGGTACGCAGGATGAAGACGGCCTGAGCCAGATCGTCCAGGCGATTGATGAAATTCAAGACGAGTTCGAGAAAATCCTGGTCGTCACTCACCTGGAAGAATTAAAGGAAAAATTCATGGTGCGCATCGAAGTGATGAAGGAGCCGGGGGTCGGCTCGCGCTATCAAGTTATCCATACATTTTAGGGTCAGAATATAGTAGACTAAATTCTCATCATCTATTTTGGGAGGAAGACGCATGGTTCGGAATATCGTTTTATCAATATTGAGTCTAATGGTTTGCTGTTTTGTGTTGTCCACACAAGCGGAACCCGTCAAAGTGTTATTGATTACCGGCGGACATGAGTTTGACGAAAAAGAATTTTTTGAAGTGTTCAGCCTCACGCCGGACATCGTCTATCGCCACGTCGCCCAGCCCGGCGCCAACGAGATGTTTGCTTCCGGCGAGGCGATGAAATATGACGTGGCGGTCTTGTACGATATGTGGCCCAAAATTACAGATGCGCAAAAAGAAGGCTACTTGGAATTTCTGCGCGCGGGCAAGGGAATCGTCGCGACCCACCACTGCGCGGCGTCGTACCCCGAGTGGACGGGGTTCGTTGATTTGATCGGCGGCATGTATGTTTTGCAGCCAATCAAACGGCACGGCAAAACGCTGGCCCCCTCTGCGTATAAGCATGAAGTGCATGTCCCCGTGAAAATCGCCGACAAAAACCACCCCATCACGCAAGGGCTTAGCGACTTCACTATTTTTGATGAAACCTACAAAGATGTGTATGTGCATCCTGACTCGCATGTTTTGTTGACAACCGATGAGCCGACCAGTACGCCGCAACTGGCCTGGGCCATTGACCACGCGCCGGGGCGGGCTGCGTACATTCAACTGGGTCACGATAAACATGCGTTTCAAAATGAAAGTTACCGGCGGTTGATCTCAAACGCTATCGCTTGGGCTGACCACGGCGCTTCAGATAACGGCTGGGTTTCGCTGTTCGACGGTAAGACGCTCGACGGTTGGAAGCAAGTCAACGGGACGGCGAAATATAGCGTGAAGGATCAAACCATCATCGGTTGGACGGTGGAAGGCAGCCCCAATTCGTTCTTATGCACGACGCGCAACTACGGCGACTTTGCGTTGGAATTTGAAGTCAAAGTCGATACGCGCTTGAATTCCGGCGTCCAGGTTCGCAGCGAAAGCAAGAGCGATTATCAAAACGGGCGCGTACACGGCTATCAGGTTGAAATTGCGGTGAACGGCCTGCCGGGTTATGTGTATGACGAAGCCCGCCGCAGCAAATTTATCAATGAGAACACCGATCGTAAGAAAGCGATGGACGCGTTTCACGACGGCGAGTGGAACCATTACCGCGTTGTGTGCAAGGGCGATTTGATTCAAACCTGGATCAATGGCGTCCCGCTGGAACACGTAAACGATTCGATGACCAAAGAAGGGTTTATTGGATTGCAAGTCCATAGTTTCAATGGCGAAACGCCTGCATGGGTGCAGTGGAAGAACATTCGCATCAAAGAACTCTAAACCGTTTGTTTTCATCGAAACAACAAGAGGCCGCGAATATTCGCGGCCTCTTTTGATATCAGTGAATTGATCTGACGGCGACTTGGCGCGTTCGTATTTATTGGCCTCTGCCTTGACCGCCGGCTCCGCCTTGTCCACGGCCTTGGCGACCTTGTCCACGTTGCTGGCGTTGACTTTCCATTTCTTTTTCGACTTCAGATGTTTTTTTCTCCCACGCTTTGATTTCTTCATCGGTGAGCGTCTTGGTCGCATCAGCGATCATCGACTCGCGCGCGGTTTCGATGGTTTTGCGGTCTTCATCTGAAAAACCGCCGCGTTGTCCGCGTCCACGTCCTTGACCGCCTTGCGGGGGGCCAGGCGCGAATTCGGGCTGGACGGATGCGACTGTGTTGAAATAGATTAGAGCGAGCGTTTGCAATTTTTCGCGGGTCGCATCGCTGATGTCGATCATACGCAGGGCGCGAATTTGCGCGTCAGGGCGGGCGCCGCGCATTTCAATCAGCGGTTTCACAAATTCGACTTCGTCTTTGCTGAGAACTTTCGAAAGACGTTCGACGGTATCCGCCAACGAATCCGCGCGCATTTTTTGGAAAAACTCCATGCGCTCTTCTTGGCTCATGTTTTGAAAATCAGGCCGGTCGCCGCTGGTAAAACGTTCGCGCATGGTTTCGCGTTGGGCTTCAAACACTGCGGTAATTTTTTCGGCGCGGTCGGCTTTTAACACAAGAGCGTCGCTAATTACGCCGCCCTGGTCGCCAAACATGCCAGGCCCTCCTGGGCCTCTCATGCCGCCGGGGCCGGGTTGCGCTGCGGCGTATTCAACTGCGCCCACAGCGATGAGCACTGCGATGAATAAGGAACTGAGTGCTGTCTTCATTCGTATTCTCCTCGAGCATTCAAAATAATAAGGCTGTTCCTATACAAACGCGCGACAAAAAACGTTTATTGAGTGAAAATGAAATTTATTCTTGGATTGGTAAACGGGGGAGATGGGCCGCAGAGAAATTTGATGCGGGGCCGTTTAGACAATAACAGCCCCGCGTTCGTTCTATGTCGCTTTATTTATTGAAGATATAGAATCCAGTCTTCGTTGTTGGGTGCAGTGAAATGTTGGACTTTTTCTTTGACAGGCCCTTCGTCGGTCCAACTTCCGCTGCGGGGATTAAACCATTTTGCCTGCATGGGGAGTTTGAGCGAGGCTGCGTTTACCCGAATTGCGCCGCCGCCGGGGGCATAGAGAACCGCCAAGTCGCCCTGTTTGCTTCGCGCCGCAACGATGAAATCTTTGGCGGCTTGTTGTTGATTGGCGACCAGCGATTGATCGGGGTGCAGTTCCCACCAATTGATTGATGTGAAAAAATCATACAGATGCGCCATGTGATTGGCGCCGGGCAAGTTCATGGCGATGTGCCACGGGTCGCCGTCGCCGTTGCCGTTGTGCCCGATGGCGGGGCCGCGCTCAAAATGCCAACCCCATATCCCGTGAGCGCCATACGTAATGCCAGCGGGCGGCGCACAAAGCAGGCTCCAATACGAGGCGCGGCGAACATGCAGCGCAGGGTGGGGCTTTTTGGATTGATACGCCAAGATGCCTTCGTAATTCGGTTCGATGTTGATGATGGGTCGCGGCGGTTGGTTCTTCCATTCTTTAGATGCTGGCCCTGCGAACGTCCATTTGTAGTTGCCATCGCTGTCGCCGTGTCCACTCTGGTAGCCTAAAAACGAAAACCACTTTTCGTTGCGAAACTCGTCCGCGACCCAATGCGAACCGGCTGGGTGCATGGTGGCGAGGCGGTGGTGGTTGTCGCCGAACACGGCGCGGCCAATGCGGCGCCAGGGTCCGGCTTTTTCTTTGCGGTATTCGCCGTCGCCCGCCAAAAACCATATCGTCTGGTGTGCGCCGTAACGCGCAACCTGATATTCCGCTAAGAGAATGCGCTGGTCTTCGGGTAGAAAGTTGCCGGGATTCTGCTTGCCGTTGATTGCCCACAACAATACCGGGACGGCAACCATGCCGTGTTGGTTGATGGCGTCAAAGTAATCATCCATGCGCTGGTAGAATTTTTCGTTGATGGATATTTTTTCAACGCCGCTAAACGCCGGGTTTCCGTTGGCGTCGCCTTCGGCGGCGCGCCATTGCGTGGTGACGAATTGAATGGCGTTGAAATTTTGCTGCTGGCGTAATGTTAAAAATTTGACCCAACCCGCGATGTCCGAAAATAACGGGCCGTTCCAGACCGTGTCCGCCAGAAAGAAATAGGGGGTCTCATCGGCGTATTGAATGTAGCGGCGATTTTTAGACAACTGGAGTTCGCCGTGCTGGTAGAGCGGGTTTTCGCCGGAGTAGGCGGTGCAGGTGAATTTGCCGCTTTGATTGTTTAATCCTTTGTCGCTGCCTTTTACGCATCGCGTCGAATACTTCCATTCGCCGGTTTGTGTTGGCGAAAAACGTACCTTCCAGGTTTTTTCTCCATCCCAAAAACCGAGCCGGGTTTGAATGGAGCCGTCTGGCGCGGTGAAATCCACTTCGAGGCGAATCTCTTGAATGGGGTTGCTGACGGTTTTTTCTGCTGAAAAGTTGGTTTCAAAGCGTCCCCATTGGTGAACGTCTGCATTTGCCGCCGCGAGTGAAAATACGGTCAGCGCTGTTATTAGTATCGCTGTGAATCGTGTGGTTGAAATCATCGCAATTCTCCCTCAAACCAATCTAAATGGTATAGTACCGAAATACGTGCAACCTTGTCGAGCCGAATGCTGTAGATTTTTGATGGAGGGAACGATGGAGTTTGTCTTTGATCCAAAACAATATGGAACGCGGGTCGCCGAGGCCATTGGTGAAGGTCGATTGAATGAACTCGGGCCGGGGCGGCCGAACGCGGCGGCGGGGCCGATGTTATCTTCGCTAAGCGCCGAGGTGATTTTTGATGGCAAGGCGGTCCATGATCTGATGGCGGCGCAATGTTGTTTGTCTGGCTTGTGGCTCTACCACGATTATTTGGACGAGTCGCACACCATCAGTCAGTCGATCCCAACAACCGACGGCAGCTATTGGCATGGCATCATGCATCGCCGCGAACCGGATGCCTCCAACTCGAAGTATTGGTTCCGAAAGGTCGGGCGGCACGAGGCATTCGCGCCCTTGTTGCAGCAAGCCACCTCATTGTTGAGCCAACAACCGGAAGTCAGTGAATTGGCGTATCTGGTTCAAGGTGCGGAGTGGGATGCGTTCGCTTTTGTCGATGCGTGCGACTCAGCCTACCGTCGAGGGACGGGCGCCGAGCGAGTGTGCCAAAAAATTCAACAAATCGAATGGCAGTTGTTGTTTGATTTTTGTTTTCAAAAAGCCATCGGCAAATAAAAATACAAAGCCCTCTTTTTTATGGGGGGGGGGAGTTTTGTGCTCGATTGGTCGAATATGTACAAATAAACACGTCATGTTGAATCCGATTTCATGCTGTTGTATTCGATGCTGATTTGAGGAACAACAGTTTCGAGATACGCTCTCGCTTATGGATGCTCCCTATAAAATTTGTTTGATTTCTTCTGAGGTCTACCCGCTTTTTAATCCGCTCGTCCGTGGGGCTTATAGCGACGCGGACATTGCGTTGTTTGAACTTGCGCGGCGGCTAGGCAATGATGCGCGAATTGATTTGAGCGTGATCGTGGGCGACCACCAGCAAGACGACGTAGAATATTTTTCGGGCGCGTTGGTCTATCGCATGAGGCAAGGCGAAGAACAAGGCTGGAAGAAGTGGTGGCGTCGAAAAGGCGCCTTTGAACGCCAGATAGAAGAAATCGACGCGCAAGTGTATTGCTTAAGTGGAGCGTCGCCGTTGGCGTTGTCGATTGCCCGATTTTGCAAAAAACGCAAACGCGCGTTTGTATTTTTCGCGGCCCACCCTCGGGATTGCGACGGGACGTACGTGCACGGCGCGGGAGAAGACGGCGCAAGATTTCGCCAGGCGCTTCATCTTGCGCGGGCGGTGACCTGTCAAACCAAAGAGCAGGCGCGCATGTTGCTGCGGGCGGAAAAAATCAAAGCCTATGCGCTTCCGCCTGTCGCGGTTGCGCTGCCGGCGCCGGAGATGCGCAGCGGCGGCGTGATCTGGGTGGGCGAGTTGGTGGATTGGAAGCAGCCTGAGTATTTTATGCGTCTTGCGGCGACGTTGCCGAACATTTCATTTACATTGTTTGGTCGACCGCGCAAGCAAGAGTATCTGGAATCGCTGGTAGAAAAGACGCGCCATCTGCCCAATTTGGCGTTTCAAAATTCGGTGCCGTATTCTGAATTGGGGCGTTTTATTTCAAACGCGAAATTGCTTGTGAACACATCGCGCTTCGAGGGCTGGCCGTATGCGTCGGCGCAAGCGCTGACGGCGGGCGTGCCGCTTGCGAGCCTGCATGTTGACCCGGACGGCGCGATTGGACAGCACCAACTGGGGATTTTTGCGCAAGGATCGGAAGTGCATTTGGCGCAAGAAACCGAATCGCTTCTGACCATGCCTAAACATTGGGCGCGTTTTAGCCATGCGGCAGGCGCGTACGCGGCCCAACACTTAGATGCAAAAGACATCTATCAGCGCTACCTCAAGTTACTGGTGATGTGCGCAAAAGAACCCGTGACTAAGTGAGGGTTGCAGCGTACTGCACCCGAAGGCTCGGCGGGAGCCTCGCCCTCCCATATTTTTTGTAGGGTGGGTTCTTTAATACTTAACCCACCGATTTTTTATAACCCTCATCCTCCGCCTTCTCCCAGAGGGAGAAGGGACTACGCAGAAGGGTAGGGTGGGCTCGCGAGCGAAGCGAAGCAGCCCACCGGATATAAGTTGGATAATTCTTTAAAGCCAGTCAAAATACCTACTCCACCAAGAGGGAAACCTACTATCACCCGCAATGACACTGACCATGAATTTTAAAACAGTCGCTACGTTTATTTCTTTTTTTCTTCTTTCGCGGGTTTTGCGTCATCGCTCGTCGCATCCACGGTTTCAGGAGCATCAACAGGGGGGACTTCAGCGTTTGGGTCTTTGTCGATGCCGAGGGCGATACGAATTCGGGAATGAATTTCGTCAAATATTTCGGGATTTTCTTTGAGCGTATTTTTTGCGTTTTCGCGGCCTTGGCCCAGTTTTTCTTCTTTATACATATACCAGGCGCCGCTTTTGTCGACAATGTCATGTTCAACGCCGATGTCGAGCAATTCGCCGGTGCGCGATATGCCTTCGCCGAAGGTCAGGTCGAACTCGGCTTCACGGAACGGCGGCGCGATTTTATTCTTGACAACCTTCACTTTTACGCGGTTGGCGACGGCTACGCCTTTTTCTTTGATGGTGCCGGTACGGCGAATATCAAGGCGGATAGAAGAATAAAATTTAAGTGCGCGTCCGCCGCTGGTGGTTTCGGGGTTGCCGAACATGACGCCGATTTTTTCGCGAATCTGGTTAATAAAAATCGCGCAGCAGTGTGATTTGTTAAGAATCGCGGTCAGTTTGCGCAGCGCTTTCGACATCAGCCGCGCTTGCAGGCCGACCTGGGTGTCGCCCATTTCGCCGTCGATTTCCGCGCGCGGCACCAAGGCCGCCACCGAGTCAACCACGATAATATCGACTGCGCCGCTGCGAACCAGCATTTCAACGATGTCGAGCGCCTGTTCGCCGGTGTCAGGCTGTGAAACCAGCAGGTTGTCGACGTCAACGCCGAGTTTGGCGGAATATTCAATGTCGATCGCGTGTTCGGCGTCAATAAACGCGGCGGTGCCGCCCAGTTTCTGGCATTCAGCGACGATGTGCTGCGCCAGCGTCGTCTTGCCGGACGATTCCGGCCCGTATATTTCAATGACGCGGCCCCGGGGAACGCCGCCAACGCCTAACGCGTCGTCGAGCGTGAGCGAGCCAGTGGGGATGACGCTGACCGCTTGGCGGGGCGCATCGCCCATTTTCATAATCGAACCGCGCCCGAATTGTTTCTCAATCTGGTTAATGGCTAGGTCTATCGCTTTTTGGCGGTCTTTGGCGTCTACAGACACGGCTGCGTCTCCTTCGCGTGGATGAAATTTATTTAATGAACATTTGTATAATACGACAGGCGGTTCATAGAATCAAGAACAATTTTCAAAAAAATCGTATTGAAATTATAGTTGATGTAATATCGAGGTCAATGAAAAATAGGTTCTTCCATAAATTTTGGATACTTTATTTTAATAAATTGAATTGAGATTTCGCTGTATCAGGCATGGGTGCAACTCTGCTCGCTTCAGTGCGGGCTTTCGAGCCCTTATGCACAGGCGCTCCCAGAGTTGCACCCATGCCTGATTTGGTTTGTCAGTTTTTGACAGGCCGAAATACGTTTTGGGAATCAAAATCACGGTCATCCATCAATACATCCATCAATATGTGGCATGGGTATAACTCTGTTCGTTTCAGTGCGGGCTTTCAGGCCCTTATGCACAGGCGCTCCCAGAGTTGCACCCATGCCTGATTTGGTTTGTCAGTTTTTGACAGGCCGGAATACGTTTTGGGAACCAAAATCACGGTCATCCATCAATACATCCATCAATGTAGGTACCCATTTACCGGATGAACCGAAAAATACGACAATCTCACGCGATGCGGTTCTGCTTCACCTTGACCCATGCCGTAGCGCTGGATACGATTCGCACTATCTTAGTGATTCCCCTGTAAGGATTTACGTATTCACACATCATGAAACTGCCCTATTCCTGGCTTGCTGAACTGGTCGAAGGCCTACCGACGCCCGATGAACTCGCTGACGTATTGACGCTTCGCGGCTTTGAAGTCGAAGAGATGACATCGCCCGGCGCTGCGATTCGCGACGTTGTGGTGGCCAAACTGCTCGAGACGGCGCCGCATCCCGACGCCGACAAACTGACGCTGTGCAAAGTCGATGACGGCTCTGTGACGCACGATATCGTCTGCGGCGCGAAAAACATGAAGCCCGGCGATTGCGTTGCCTTGGCGCGGGTGGGGACTGTGCTGCCCGGCGATTTTAAGATTGAAAAGCGCAAAATTCGCGGACAAAAATCCGCTGGCATGATGTGCTCCAAGCGCGAACTTGGCCTCGGCGACGATCACGCGGGAATCTTGATCCTGCCGTCGGACGCGCCGTTAGGCCAGCCGCTGATCGAATATATGGGGATGAATGACGTTATCTATGATCTCGGCATCACCCCCAACCGGCCCGATGTGTTGAGCGCGGTCGGCATGGCGCGCGAAGTCGCCGCCGCCTGTGGAAAATCGTTGAAGATGCCTGATGTCTCGCCCATCGCGGCGGACGTTGACGCTGACTATAGACCCAGCATTACGCTTGAAGATGAAGACCTCTGCCCGCGCTATACTGGAATCGTAATGCGCGGCATAAAAATCGGCCCTTCGCCCGAATGGCTAAAAGCGCGTCTGGAAGCCTGCGGCGTGCGCAGCATTAACGCGGTGGTAGATGCGACCAACCTGGTTTTGTTGGAACTCGGCCAGCCGCTTCATGCGTTTGATCTTAAAAAACTCAAAGGCGAAAAAATCGTTGTTCGCCGCGCCAAGCCGAATGAAATCATCAAGACGTTAGACGAAGCAGAACGCAAACTCAGCGAAGAGATGCTCGTCATTGCCGATGCGGAGACCCCTTCCGCCGTTGCCGGCGTGATGGGCGGCTTCGATAGCGAAGTGACGGAACAATCGACGGACATTCTGATTGAAAGCGCCTATTTTCATCCCCCGTCGATCCGCCGCACCAGCAAGACGCTGGGGCTGTCGTCGGAAGCCTCCTATCGTTTTGAACGCGGCGTTGATTTTGACATGGTGGTTCCCGCCGCGTGGCGTTGCGCTCATCTCATCGCCGAACTAGCGGGCGGCAAGGTCGCCGGAGAGATAACGGTCGCCGATACGCAGAATGATGAACTGCTCGAACCGTTGCGCGAGCGTACGCTGTCGTTGAAGTTCGCCTATTGCGACAAGTTGCTGGGAACGCCGATTGACCCCACTGAGATTGAATCCATCTTCGATAGCCTCAATCTAAAAAAAGAAAGCCGCGACGCCGAACAGATTACGGTGCGCATCCCGACCTATCGCAAAGACATCCAGCGGCAGGCCGATCTGGTCGAAGAAGTGGCGCGTTGCCACGGCTATAACAAATTTGCGCCTACCTTGCCTTTGGTCCCGCTCAAGACGCCGGAACCGCAAGAGATCGACCGTCAGTTAATTCAAAAGATAAAAGAATATCTCAACGGCGCCGGGCTGGACGAAGCGGTGACCTATAGTTTTACCAATGAAACATTTTTGGAACCGTTTCCACCCGCAGACGTCAGTTTAGAAAACGACGCTTGCACTATCCTGAACGCGATCAATTCAAGCGAATGCACCATGCGCACCTCGATGGTCCCGTCGCTGTTACAAGCGGTGAAGCGCAATGTATCGCGCGGCAATACCAATTTTGGCCTGTTTGAAATTGCCCGCACCTACACGCCGCACGAAGGCCATGTTCACGAAAAGAAAACCATCGCCGGGGCCATTGTCGGCCCGTTGATCGGTGATTGGCGCAACCATAAAACCGAATTCGACTTTTTCGATCTCAAAGGGCTGGTTGACGGCCTCTTGCAGACGGCGAAGTTGACGCGCTATCGTTTGATTCCCGGCCCCAATTGTTTGCATCCCCATCGCGGCGTCTGGGTGCAGGCGGGCAAGCAGCCCTTCGGCTATTTTGGCGAACTGCATCCCAGCCTGGCGGAAAAAGATGACCTGAGCGGTCGGGTGTGCGTGTTTGAGTTTGAACTGGCGCCGATGAGCCAGGCGTTTCGCAAGCCGCTGGCGTTGTATAAACCGTTTTCGATTTACCCCGCCGTCGAACGCGACCTGGCGTTTCTCTTGCCGGACGGCGTGACCGCGCAAGCAGTCGAAAAAGTCGTACAGAAACAGGGCGGCGCGTTATTAGAGAGCGTTGCGTTGTTTGACCACTATCGCGGCAAACAGGTGGCGGAAGGCTTCGCCAGCGTGGCGTTTCGTTTGACCTTCCGCTCGCCCAGCGAAACCTTGAAAGAAGAAACCGTCGACGGCGTTTGCCGTTCGATTTTGGACGAGTTGCAAAAAAAGCTAAACGTACAGTTGCGTTCTTAGCATATAATGATTTTTGTTAAGGTTGAGGTATATCAATGAGCACAGAATCTTTGTTAGATGTATTGAAAGCGTTAGACCAACGGGTGGATAACCTGATTGGGCAGTTGCGTACCGTGAAAAAAGAGCGCGACAGTTTAAAAGAAGATTTAGAACTGGCGAAAATGGAAAACGAAGACATACAAAAGAAATTGTCTTCGACCGACGCCGGCAAAGAAGAAATTCGCACGCGAGTTACCTCCATCCTCGAAAAAATCGAGGCGCTGGAAGGGTAACATCAGCGGCGGGAAGAGGCGGCCATGTCGCAACACCCAGACATCATCCAACTCGAAATTATGGGGACCCATCTCCAACTGCGCGGGGGCGATGACCCCGATGCGGTGCGTGAAGCGGGCGCTCTGGTGAAAGAGAGAATTGATGAGCTGGTCGCCCAGGCTCCGACCGCGCCGTCGCTAAAGGTTGTGCTGTTGGTTGCGATTAATCTCGCTGATGAATTGATGCAGAACGCCCGCGACGGCAGCGAGATGGACGAAGCGGTCAGCCGGGCGAACCGCATTCTTGACAAAGTCTCCAACTCTTCGAAATAAGGGCGACTGAGGAAGCCGTGATGCGCATTCTGGCGCTCAATTACGAATTCCCCCCTATCGGCGGCGGCGGCGGTTCCGCCCATCGCAACCTGATTCAAGAGTGGGCGGCGATGGACGATGTTGAACTGACGCTGATTGCTCCCTCGGTCGAGACGCAAACGGTCGATTTGAGCGAACGTGCGCGGCTATTGCTATATGCGTTCCCCAAGCGGGATATGCGCTATTGGCGGCGGGGCGAGGTCTTGCGTTTTCTCTGGCGCTTTCATCAATTGGTTCGCGCTCACCTGCGCGAGCATTCCTATGATTTGATCCACGCTTTTTTTGGCTTTCCAACCGGGTTGCTGGCCTATCGGCTTTGCGGCGATACGCCCTACATCGTTTCGGTGCGTGGGTCGGACGTGCCGGGATATAACCAGCGCTTCGGGCTTGATTACATTGTGTTGAAACCGCTGCTGCAGCGCATTTATTCCAACGCGGCGGCGGTGGTCGCCAACAGCGACGGGTTGAAGCATTTGTATGAGAATGCGTTTCCGCATTTAAGCGCGAGCGTCATCCCCAATGGTATTGACATGGATGCTTTTCATCCCGTGGAGCGCGAGTGGGACGGGCCGTTGTCGCTCATTAGCGTTGGACGAATGATTCCACGCAAAGGGTTTGACGTGCTGCTGCGGGCGTGTGCGGTTCTTCATCAAGACAAAATTCCCTTTCAAAGCCATCTCGTCGGCGATGGGCCGGAAGAAGCAAATTTGAAAACGCTTGCGGATGAACTTGGCGTCAGCGACCGCGTAATATTTCATGGCGGATTAACGCGTGAACAGATCGCGGCGCTATTGCCGAGGTGTCATGCGTTTGTATTGCCGTCGTATGCGGAAGGTATGGCCAACGCCGCGTTAGAAGCGATGGCCTGCGGTTTGCCCCTGCTGTTGACCGATGTGGGCGGCAGCCGTGAACTCATCGACGGCAACGGCGCCATCGTTCCATGCGGCGAGGTCGGCGCCCTGGCGGAGCACTTGCGAAACTGGCTGAGCGCACCCAACCTGTTGGAGCAGATGGGCCGCCGTTCGCGCGAGCGGGCGCAGCATTTTTCATGGAACGCCGCCGCGCAAATGTATCGCGACCTCTATCTCCAAGTATTGGATTCACAGAAAGAAAAATGAGCCTGTACGACCAAGTCAAACAACGCGACCGCGAAATCGCTCGTGAACACGCCGGGCGCGACGCCTATTTTTCGTTGTCGCCCACGCGCGTTAGCCTGACGCGGGTGCTCCTGCCTGCGGCGCGGCAAGTGCTGCGCGGGCGCATACTTGATGCGGGCGCGGGCATGACGGCGTATGCGCCAGCCCTGAAAGAAAGCGTTGAAGACTACGTCGCGGTCGATATTCAATCGAACCCGCGCCTCGATGCGGTCGGTTCGGTGATGCAATTGCCGTTGCGCGATGAGGCGTTCGACGGCGTGTTTTGTTCGCAGGTGTTGGAGCACGTTGACGATCCCCAGGCGGCGCTGCATGAGTTCTTTCGCTGCATGAAGCCGGGCGGCGCGTTGGCGCTGAGCGTACCTCACTTGGCCTACCTTCACAACGAACCGCATGACTACTTTCGCTATACCAAACACGGATTGCGCGTGTTGTTAGAACGCGCGGGGTTCGTCGAAATTACAATCCAACCCGCAGGCGGATTGCTCTCATTTCTGGGGCATATCCCGTCAGTGATTGCCAAGTCCGTTGCGAAGCCTGTCCCTGGTTTGAATTGGACCGTGTACGCGTTCAATGCGTGGTATTCACGAGCGATATCTTATATTGACGCCTATTTGGAGCCGCGCAAATTGTTTGCGTTGAATTACGTCGCGGTTGCGCGTAAGCCAGGGGCGCCGCATGACTGACGCGCCGGATCAATCTCCTGCAAAAGACCGTACGGATTGGAAAATCGCCGCGCTGATTGCGGTGGTTGCGTGGGCATTGCTGTTGCCGCAGTTGGGTGCGCCGGGGGTGACCTGGGACGAAGCCGCGCCCAATATTCCCGCCGCGCAAAAACAGGGCGAATGGATCAACGGCCTGTTTTCGCTTGACGCGCCTTTTTCAAAAGAAACCATCGACGCCTATTGGACGACGACCTCCGACCATCCATCGCTGCCGCGTACTATCGCTGCGGTTTCGCGCCTGTTGCTGATGGGTTGGGTGGATGAACTGGTCGCGTTGCGGGCGCCGTCGGCGTTGATCGGCGGCTTGTTAGCGGCGTCGATCTTTTTGTTCTTGCGCCCCATGCTTTCCCGCGCGGGCGCATTGGCGGGGGCGCTTTCGCTGTTGTTTATGCCGCGCGTGTTTGGGCATCTGCACTTGTTCAGCCTGGACGTCCCCATCATGGCGTGGTGGTTTTGGGCGGGCGTGATCGGCTTCAACGTGATCGAGCGCCGTTGGCCGCCGTGGTTGTTCGGCGTTGCCTATGCGATTGCGTTCACGACGAAGTTGCATTCGGTCTTTTTGCCGTTCCCGTTGTTGCTGTGGGCGCTTGTGCATATTTTTTTGAACCGCCAAGACCGCCGCGAATCATTGGTGCGGCTGGTGCAAGCCATCGGCTGGGCGGCGGCGTTGACGCCGATTCTTTATGTAGGTTTGCAGCCTTGGCTGTGGCATGACACCCTGCCGCGCATCATCGAACGCTTTATTGATTATGCAGATAAATCGACTGCGCGGCCCATCGCGCTGTTTTATTTAGGAACCATCTATCACGGCGACTCGCCCTGGCATTATCCGCTGGTGATGTTGTTGCTGACGCTGCCCGCGACGATTTTGGTTTGCGCGTTTGTCGGTTTGTTCTCATGGACGCGTAGCGAAAAGCGCTTCGCCTGGAACGACCCGAGCGGCGTGAGGTTGTTTTTGCTGCTGCATTTTTTAACGCCGTTGTCGCTGGTGATCCTGCCGCTGGCGCAGGCATACGACGGTTGCCGATTGTTTTTGCCGTGCTTTCCCTTCGCGGCGTGTCTGGCGGGGTGGGGTGCGCAACGGCTGTTCGACTGGACCCGGCGCCTGCCCGCCGTTGTTGTGCAATGCGTGTTTTGGACGCTGCTGGCGGGACCGTTTGCGATGACGGCCTACCAGATTCACCCACACTATTTGGCCTATTACAATTCACTGGCGGGCGGCGTCAGCGGCGCCAATGAAATGGGCATGGAAAGCACCTACTGGTGCGACTCGCTGACCCGCGACATGCTCGAGGCGATCAATGCAACCGCGCCGCCGGGCGCAACGATGCGTCCGCTCTCGATGCCCTTCGAGGTGATTGATTATTATAAGCAGCGGGGCTGGCTGCGCGACGATATCGTTCACGTGGCCGACCCGCCCTATGATTTCCATCTGCTGCAATCGCGCCAGGGCATGTTTACCCAGGCGGAGGCGACGCTGTATTTTCGCCGCAAGCCTCTCGCCGCGATTGAGATCGACGGCGTCCGCCTCTTCGCGCTGTATGGGAAGATGTGATCGCACAATCCTGATTTCTTTCCTAAGGTGAGTTTCGCACCGCTGGCTGCCTGCGTTATTTTACAAGATAAAATCCCAATAAGTCGCCATAGAACAAACTGCAAACCAAAAATATAATGATGTACGGGAACAATCGCCGGGGTGCGGGTTCTTCTTCCCGTCGTTGAATTCTTAAAGGGGCCATTCATGTATTCACTGTTGTTTGTTTTTTTTGCCGTATCAATTATTTTTTCGTTCTTGTGTTCGCTGTGGGAAGCCGTGCTTTTGAGCATAACTCCCTCCTATATGCAGGTGAAACTGAATGAAGGCGGCGCCATCGGCCCCCGACTGCAGCAGTTCAAACAAAACATCGATAAACCCTTGGCGGCGATTTTAAGCCTCAACACCATTGCCCATACTGTCGGCGCCATCGGCGTCGGCCAGGAAGCGACAAAAATTTGGGCGGAAAGCAATCCACTAATCACGGGCGTCGCCGTGCCTGTTCTAATGACCGCAGCGATTCTGATTATTTCTGAGATTATTCCCAAGACAATGGGCGCCACCAACTGGCGCGCGCTGGCCCCGTTTACGGTGCACTCGCTGGCGGTGTTGTTGGTGGTGTTGGCGCCGCTGGTGTGGATGTGCCAGGTGTTTACGGCGCTGTTCTATTCAGGCAAAGGGCGCAGCGCGTTCACCCGCTCTGACTTTCTTGCGATGGCGCAACTCGGCTCGCAAGAGGGAGAACTCAATCCAGTCGAAACCCAGTTTATTCATAACATCATCAACCTGAAGCACTATCAAACCCGCCAGATAATGACCCCGCGCACGGTGGTCGTTGTTGCGTCGGAAGAGATGCCGTTTCGCGAATTTTATGATAAGCAAGACGAACTCATCTTTTCGCGCATTCCCCTGTATCGAGCGGACGACAAAGAGCATATCAGTGGATATATCTTGAAAGACGAGGTGCTGGAACATCTGGTCGAAGGCGAAGAAGGCAAGCCGCTGAAAACGCTCAAACGTGATATCGTATGCGTGATGGAGACCTACAACATATTTCAATTGTTCAACGATTTTGTTCAGAAGCGTGAACACATCGCCTTGGTCGTCGATGAATTCGGCAGTATGACCGGGGTCGTTTCTATGGAAGACGTCATTGAGACATTGTTGGGCCTTGAAATCGTTGATGAGACAGACAAAAACGTAAATATGCAGGCGCTGGCGCGGCGTGATTGGAAAAAGCGCTTTAAGAATTCTGAAGACATTCGCGCATCCCAATCCAAACCCACCGATTCATAAAGCAGGGCAAGCGGTCTGGAGTGCGCGTGTCCACACGCGCATAAAGCATCCATTGATCTTAGTAGGGGCGCAGTGCGCTGCGCCCGAAAGTCCGTTAATCCAAACGTAAATTAAGGACAGCAAGTTTGGGTACGTCTCTCTTCGCTTCGGTGCGGGCTTACCGCCCTTGTTGCACAGGCGCTCACAGAGCCGCCCCCGAACTTACTGTTGCCATCCGACCGGATGTGTGAGTGAAGAAATCGTTTGCGATTCGGCGCGAATACGTAGTCCCTTCTCCCTCTGGGAGAAGGGTAGGATGAGGGTTTTACTGATTACCAATTCTTGTCGATTGCGCCGAAAATCAATACTAATATTTTTGTGGCAACCGCTTTAACTAGCTCAGCGTCCCGCCGGGTTCTAAGGCTTTGTCGATGTAGTAATCAAAGCGGGCGGGGTTATAGCGGCATCCCAATAGTTCATGCGCGAAGGCGTAGGCGCGTTCTTCCAGGCTTTCCATTCCGCCGAACAACTTGTGCCGCCACGAACGCGGCGTCTCATACATTCCATTAATTTCCAAATGAAAATAGAGCCGAAAGGCAAGATGCAGGCAATACCAGGGGCCGTAATACCCCGCCTGTTGCTGGCTGATGAGGTTGAATTGTTCCTCGACGGTCGAGTAACGGTAAATGCGGATGCGCGGCGGCTCCATCTGGTAGGCGGAAAACATAACCGGACGGCGCGGGTATTGGTCTGAATCACTAAACTCGACTTCGATGCCGAGTTCTTTGATCCACTGCAACAGGCCTTCGGGATTGACCAGATCGCGGTCAAAAGGCAGGTAAGCGCTGCGCATGGGATTAGTCCGCCTGGGCGTCGAGTTCCGTCTGGGGGATTTGCTCGCCGGTGTGGGTCAGGTCATGGAACGAGACGTTCAGCGCCGCCATGCAGGGCAGGCCCATTGCGATGACGGGCGGCACTTGCGTAAACCACATGGTGATGGCGATCGCCCCGGCGGTTGATGGTTCAACGCCGAAAGAATGCGTCAACACCATCGCGGCGACGATCTGGTAGGGGCCGAGATAGCCCGGCGCCTGGGGAAACATCACCGCAAAACACAACGCCGACATAAATAGCAAGGCGCCGTTCATATCAACGTGGGTAATGCCGAACGCCCAGATCACCAATAATTCACTAAAGGCGATCACTAGCCATAACAACAAACTGATTGCGGTGCAATATAAAAACGAACGCGGGCGGCGAAAGGTCGAGGAGCCTTTTTCAAACGAGTGGACGATCTGAATGAGTTTGTCGACCAGGCCGTGCGGCAGAAACTTGCCGAAGAAGCGGATAATTCCAATCGTCCAGTGCGGCGCGTAACTCATGACGGCGACGGCGGTCGCCAAGATCACTAATACCCCGGCGCCGACCTGCCCTAAATCATTGACGGAGAATGCGGGGGCGCTTCCATCCGCAGCGGTGTTTTCGAGAGGGAACATCCAGAGCGAATACGCCAGCAGCGACAAGATCACCAATAAGTCAAAAACGCGCTCGACCACAATCGTTGCCAGCGCGGCGGCGAATTTGTGCGGCGTCATGCGGCTGACCAGAAAAGGGCGAATCAGTTCGCCCATGCGCGCGGGCAAAACGCCGTTGGCCATGAAGCCGACGCCGCCGATGAGAAACAATTTCCACGAAGAAACTTTCGGCTCGCCCAAAAATGAGCGCCAACGCCAGGCGCGGATATAGATGGTGGATAGCCCTAACAATACCGCTATCGCCAGCAGGCCGTAATTGGCTTTGAGTATGGCGCTCCACACTTCGCCCCAGTTGGGAACGCTGCGCGCGAACAAAAAGAGACAAACGCCTCCAATGATGATTGCGATGAGGAACTGCAGCCAGCGAGATTTCACTTAGTCGTCCTTGCTTGTTGATTTGGCGCCATAAACGCGGGCGGCTTCTTGATAGATCCGGCTCATGGGGATGTCGTGCTCATCGTGGATTTGTTTTGCGCTGTCATATTCAGGGCTGAAGCGCGGTTCCACCCCATGCCCCCAACATACCTTGCCTTTGACCGGCCCCCATTGCGTTTCAACCACGCAAGTTTTGCGCTCGAGCGTGCGGCGCTCACACTCGTGCATACGTACGCCGATGGAAGAACTTTCGCGCAGCAGAACGTGAGCGATTGCTTCTTTGTTTGGAATTGGAGCAATGACGGAAATCGTCACGCCGGGGCGGTTCTTTTTCATTTGGACAGGCGACAACGCGACGTCAAGCGCGCCTTGTTTGAATAGTGACTCGAACAACGGCTCGAAAAACTCGGGGTTCATGTCGTCGATATTGGCTTCGATCACAGCGACGCGGTCAGCGCCGCCGGGCGCGGTCTCGCCGATGAAGACGCGCAACAGCCCCGGCAAGTCTTTGGGGTCGCGGCTGCCGGCGCCATAGCCGATGGCGTCGATCTTCATGCCCGGCATGGGCGACGAACCGCCCGCCAGCGTTTTCAAAAGCGCTGCGCCAGTCGGCGTCACCATCTCGATGTTGCGTCCAGTTGAAAAGAGTTCAAACCCCTGCAATAAATCCGCCGACGCGGGTGGCGGCAGCGGGATGGTTCCGTGCCGCGTTCCCGTCAGAAGCCCTTCGCCGACATGTACCTTGGAGCAGGCGCAGGCTTCGACGCCGAGGATATGCAGCGCCAACAGGGCGCCGCTGATGTCGAGAATGGCGTCATACGAGCCGACTTCGTGGAAATGGATCTGGTCGTAGGGTTTATCGTGGATTTTACCTTCGGCTTTGGCCAATGCGGTGAAAGTGTCTTCAATGCGTTGGCGGACATTGCCGGGCCACGCTATTTTGTCAACAATAGTCAGAACGTCGCCGAGTGAGCGGTGGACGTGATGTTCTTCTTCGACGATGACGTGCGCTTTGGTTCCCGACAAGGCCCCGCGACGCACCGTCTCGCTCTGGAGATCGAACCCGGGCAGTTCTAATTGTGAAAGTAGGGCGCGTAGTTCATCAACCGGGCAGCCCGCATCAATGAAGGCGCCGATGCACATATCGCCGCTGACGCCGGCGAATACGTCGAAATAAAGAGTTTTCATAGTCGTTACTTTTTGCGTACGCCGCTTGTTAATCTGGATATGAAATTTTAACGACGATTCAGCAAACCTATTCTACGTCAATATGATACGATGTTGATACGCTGGAACGGTTGATCTTATCGGCCTGATTTCTCGCCGTCCAGTGCAAAGCAGAGTGTCGGCGCGGGTCGCTTTACCGTTATCCGGCTTGTGTTCACATGGGAATAAAAGTGAGAGGGAAATGAATAAGGACAATCTATTGAATTATCAATTTTTCACGCCAACCCGTTTGATTGTTGGTCAGGGACGTTTTGGTGAACTCGGAGATCTCGCTTCGGGGCTGGGCAAACGCGCGTTTGTAGTCGGTTCGGCCTCAGGCAAACAGCAGGGGCTGGTTGAACGCGCCGTCGAGTCGCTGAAAGCCAATTCGGTGCAAACAGAAGTTCATATTAAGCCCGCTGGCGAACCGTCGGTGGCAATGACCGACGCGGCGGCCAATATCGCCCGCAAGGCGAAATGCGACATGGTGGTCTCTATCGGCGGCGGATCAGTCATTGACCTGGGCAAAGCCGTCGCCGGGCTGGCAACCAACAGCGGCAGCGTGAAAGATTACCTCGAAGGCGTGGGCGACGGGCGAACTCCCGGCAATGATGCGCTGCCTCAAGTCGCCGTCCCGACGACGGCGGGGACAGGCGCGGAAGTGACCCGCAACGCGGTGATATCCAGCAAAGAAGAGCAATTTAAAAAAAGCTTTCGCAGCCCGACGCTATACCCCAAAATTGCGATTCTTGATGCAGAACTGACGGTCTCGTTGCCGCCGCAGGCGACCGCGTATAGCGGCATGGATGCGATTACTCAATTGGTTGAATCCATCCTCACCCGGCGTTCGAACCCGATCACTGACGCGCTGGCGTTGTTTGGCCTCGAAAAAGCCATTGGCGCGATTCGGCGTGTGGTGAAAGACGGCGGCGACCTCGCTGCGCGTGAAGACATGCTGCTCGCCAGTACGCTGAGCGGCGTTTGTCTGGCGAATGCAGGGCTGGGGATCGCGCATGGGTTTGCGTCTGGCATGGGCGCTGTCTATGACGCGCCGCATGGCAAAATCTGCGCGATTCTGCTGCCGCTGGCGATTCGGTTTAACCGCTGCGCTTGTTTCCCGAAGATGGTGGCGGTGGCTGAGCGCATTGTTCCCGAAAAGGGCCTGCCGCCGAACGAAATTGTTGACCGTGCATTGGCGGAAATTGAAGAAATGAACAAGGCGTTCGGTATCCCAACCAATTTTGCTGAATGGAAAATATCGGACGCTGACCTCCCGGTATTGGCGCGTAAGTCGATGGGCAACAGCATGGGCGGCAACCCCAGCCCGGTGACGGAATCAATCGCAGAAGTCTTGTTAAAATCAATGCGATGAAGATTGTCATGCGACGCATAGTTGAATGGGCGATGCTGGTCGTGCTCATGGTTCGCCCTGCACTCGACGTGTTTACGGGCGTCTCGTTGGGCGGCGTGTGGAAGGTGAACCCCGCTGCGCTGACGGGGTTAGTTATGCTCGCGCTGGGCGCAATGTGGTTTGCCGTCGCGTCGTTAGACTCGCGCCGCGCCGTCTTGCGAAGCAAACTGCTTCAAGGCTTTACGGTGTGGTGGTTGTTGCTGTTGGTACCGTGGGTGTTCTTGCCCTATGTGTCCGGCGGCCCCGGTGGAGCGGCGGGCGTTCGCGAGTGGTTGCGCCTCGCCAGTACGGTTCCCGTCATTGTGCTGGCAATTTCGCTCTCCGGTCAATCAAAAACAGCATGGGGAATTCGCGCGATCTTGTTTTCGTTTGCGCTGCCTGCGTTGTTCGGGGCCTATCAATTGGTCGCGCAGTCCGGCGCGTCCATTCAAGGCTTTCACCGTATCCACGGGACGTTTGTTCACCCCAACCCCTATTCGTTTTATCTGATCTGCGTCATTGCCGTCGCCTATTGGCAATGGCGATGCGCCGTCAAACCGTGGTTCTGGAGCGGCTTCATTTTCGCTGCTCTGGTTTTGCTGCTCGCGACGTTTAGTTTAACCGGCTTTGTGATGTTCGCCGTCTGGCTGGCCGTCGTCGCGTGGTTTGAGGGCCGCGCCGCGCGCCTGGGCGTGATCGCGCTGGGGTGCATTCTGGTTGCGGGCGTACTCGCGACCGACACCGGACGCGCCCGCCTGGCTGGATTGGCGCAATGGGACGATCTTGATGAAATTGAACGTACGCAACGCGAGACCGGCTCGCATACATGGCGTCTGCTCAACTGGCGCTATCTCTATCGCGAATGGAAACAGCAGCCAATTCTCGGCTATGGGCTTGCCAGCTCGCCCATGGTGAATCCGAACATTAACGTACTCGGCGGCGGGGTGGGGCATGATCCGCACAATGATTACGTTCGTTATTTAGTTGAAACCGGCGCCGTCGGTCTCGTGCTGTGGCTGGCGTTTCTGGTGTGGACGGGGCGGGTGTTATGGAACGCGCTGCGTCGCGCAAATGCGCCGCCGCAACGGCGCGGCGCCTTGATTGCCCTTGCGCTGTTCGCCGCCTGGGCGGTTGGCGGCCTGAACGACAATTTGATTACCGCAACGTCGTATCAATATATTCTTTGGGCTATCTTTGCCCTGTTTTCAGAACCACGCGAGGCTGAGTGATGGACATTGCTATCGTCCATCCGTTCGACCCCTGGGGCGAAAAGGCGGGCGGCGTCGAGACGCTGGTTCGGCTGATGCTGGCCCATGCGCCTCAAAACGCGAACGTCTCCGTTATCGGCGTCAGTGAAGATGTATCCGCGCGGCCTTGCGAGCGATGGCTGGCGCTGGATTGGAACGGGCGCCCGATTTCATTTTACGGCTTATTTCATGAAGGCGACGCCAACCGGCGAAAGCGCGTCCCGCTTTCGTTTCGCTTCGCCTGGGCGCTGCGAAGTGTTCGTTTTGAAATGAATGACGCGCTGTGTATCTATCATCGCCCCGAGCCGTTGGCGATGGGCCGTATTCAGGGACGACGCAATGTTCTCGCGTTTCATTCCGACCCCAACCAATGGGTGAGCGCCGCCTCGGAAGTCAAATGGAAACACGCGCCCTGGCTCTATCGACTGGTCGAAGCCCGCGCCGTCGCAAAAGCAGACGCGCTCTTGGGCGTGAACGCGGTTTGCGTCGAAACCTTGCAAGAGCGTTACCCAAGACGCGCAGGCGATATCCGCCGGGTTCCAACCACATACCGCGATGATATTTTTTCCCCCATCTTGTCACAACAACGCGAGGATTTGCGTTCACGTCTCGCGGGCGAATATCAACTCAACCCAAATGCGAAGTGGGTGTTGTTCGCCGGGCGCCTGGAAGCGCAAAAGGACCCATTGCTTGCATTGGAATCATTCGCGCGGGCGAAGCAGTCGGCTCAAGATGTTGCGTTGCAACTTATCATCATCGGTCAAGGAAGTTTGGTTGATGCTCTCAAACGAAAAGCGTTTGAGATGAAAATCAGCGATAGCGTTTTTTTATTGGGAACGCAGCGGCAACCCTGTGTCGCCGATTGGATGCGCGCTGCCGATGTGTTTCTGATGACCTCGGCTTTCGAGGGGTTTCCGATTGCGTTGTTAGAGGCGTACGCCTGCGGTTTGGCTGCTGTTGCGAGCGACGCGGGCGATGTGAGTGAAGTCTTGCAGCACGGCAAAAGCGGCGAGGTAGTTTATCAGCAAAACGCGGATGATTACGCTGCTGCGTTATTGCGCGTACTTGCAATGGAGCGTGAATCAACTGCTGCGCAATGCGTCGCTGCGGTTGGACCCTATAGGCCTGAATCTGTTATTCAACAGTGGCTTCAAATCTAATGAATGACGTTTCTGGTTTGGAGTTTTGCTTGTCTATGGCGCAGAAAACTGGGAGGGCGAACCTCCTGGTGAGCCAAAAGAGTATGATAGGTTTTCTCCTTCACGCGGCTCGGCGGGAGCCTCGCCCTCCCGACGAACTGTGTCATCAGTTCTGTCTACAGAGGTGTTCGCTGTGAAAGACGCTTAATCCACTTTCGCCAATTCGGCTTTGAGAAAATCAATCGCAGGAATCGGCGTCGGGTCTTCTTTATAGAAATAGGCGAGATAGCAGCTGGCGAAGTCGCCGACGCTAATCGTGTAAAACATTCGCGCCAGTAATGAGTCGCCCTTCGATTGCACCACCGAAACGCCGTGCGCCGATGGCTCAATGATCTTCTTCATCACGTCAAAGCGCCGCAGGGTTTGCGGGTGATAGCCCTGGTCGAGCAAGTACACCACATGCAATTTTTTGAGGATGCTGGGTTTGGGATTTTTCCATCCCAGAATTTCGTTGTGGTTCATCTCCGGTACAACCATGTTGTGCGCGAAGGTCTTGGCGTTCTCGTTGATCTGCGCCCGCCAGCGAGCGGCAATCGGCTCGAACGCGTTTTGCCCGGCGTAAATCACAGGAATCGAACCATAAAGCGCTTTCGATAATTGCTTAGCGAAATTATTTTCAAACGGAGAGTTATAGCGAAACTGCTGCGATGATTCTTTCAGGATCGCCAGCGTAGACTCAATCGCCTGCGACTGGTTTTCAACGAGGCCCAAGCGCTCAAACGCAACCAGCAGCGGCATGAACGAATACCCCAGCGCTGCGCGGGGCGACATGCCGCCTTTGGTGATGATGCAAGGATGGCCGTCTTGCTGACAGCGCTGCGCCAGTTGGCCGCCAGTGCTGATGCCGAGAATTTTGGCGCCGCAGGCTTTGGCTTGTTCATAGGCTGAGAGGGTTTCTTCAGTATTGCCGGAGTACGAACTCGCAACCAGCAGCGTGTTTTCGTTGGCGTAGCGCGGCAGTTGATAACTGCGTACAACCTCGATAGGCGCCAGCGCAATTGATGACGCATACGACCGCATCAGGTCGCCGCCGATGGCGGAACCGCCCATGCCGCAGACCACCACGTTTTGGATGCCCTGCATGTTCGGCATGTCGAACGCGCGCGCGATCGAGACGCCTTCAGCGCATTGTTCGTGAAAATTCTCGATCCATTGGATCATGCCAGTCGGGTCAAATTTTTGCGGCGTTGCGGGATCGTCGAGAATCCGGTCCATGATGGTCTCCTCAGCCAATTTGTCAGGTAATACAAGGGTAGTTTCGTTCATAAAAAACCCGAAGACGCAACAACGGATCGCCTAGGGCGTTTGACAAAATTATATGCGGTAAGCGCGCCCGTGGCCTGCCTAACCTACGGCTAGCAGGCTGCCGCAGGCAGGGGCTGCACAGTATCTGGCAACCACTATAAAACGACGAACGCCCGCAAGCGGGCGGCTCGCGGGCGT
This sequence comes from Candidatus Hinthialibacter antarcticus, assembly GCA_030765645.1. Classification (NCBI taxonomy): domain Bacteria; phylum Candidatus Hinthialibacterota; class Candidatus Hinthialibacteria; order Candidatus Hinthialibacterales; family Candidatus Hinthialibacteraceae; genus Candidatus Hinthialibacter; species Candidatus Hinthialibacter antarcticus. The sequence continues at coordinate 175,290 of JAVCCE010000057.1, forward strand.
TTGACAGGGTTCCTACAACTGGTTTTTATGCCAGTGGATCAACAACGTCTTCCGTTTCTTCTACTGCGTCTTCTGTGTCTTCCGTCGGTTGGACGGGTTCAGGCTCTAAACCAAGTTTATTGAAATTTTCAAGCCGGAACTCTTCAATTTTTCCCGTCACCAAGCTGAAGGTGCGGTTTATATTTTGCGCGACTTCTTCTTCACCGCTCAAGTCGCCCAAAATGCCTTGCGCTTGTCCGAAGCCTTCTTTGATGGCGGCGGAAATCAAGTTGGTGAAGCCTTCCAGTTGTGCTTCGGCGTCTTCATCCGAATGGTTGGCGGCGTAGTTGCCAAAGAAACTGGTCGCAAAGCCTACGATACGCTCCGCCGTGTTTTCCGGGCTGAAAAAGTCGAGCAGAGCTGAGGCGGATGCGTCTTCAGGCGGCAAAAATTCAATGCCCAAAGCCTGAGTCTCTTCGCCGCCAATGCCGAAGTATTCTTCCAGTTGATTTCGCACCTGGCTTTGTACTTCGTCGACGGATTGTTGCAACAAACTCAGATCCCCCTGCAGGTTAAAGGAGATCGAGACCTGATCGGTTTCCCGTTGCCCTTTGTTGGCGACGGTTTCACCCGCTTCTACCTTTGAAGGCTTTTTAATCAGATCTTCCGTGCGATAGGACGCCGGGCGATGTATAGATTGATTGGAAACTGGGTCTATCAGGAGGATCACCCCCTCCCGCTTTCTACTTTTTGTGGGTCTTGCCCACTATCCATTATCGGCGACCCATCTGAAATCTTAAGCGAAATGCCAAATTTCCCCTAGAACTTTTTTACGACAAACGATTGGCTTCGCCGTCAATATCTCGCTCAATCTCTTCGATTTGCGCTGAAATATCCACCCATTGCGCACGGCGTTTCTGTAAGGGAGATTCAAAGAATTCAATCAGCGACGGCAGCCAATCTTCATACCAGACGTCACGTAGGGTCTCGTCTCCGGTCATCAAAATCTTACGGGTCCCGCGCGCATAGAGCGCCATCAGCCATAAGAAATAGAACAAAATCAGGAAGATGAGGCTTTCCAACAGCGCCCCCGCACCGAACAGCGAGATGAGTAACGCGCCAAACTCAAACACGCCGCTAAACGACAACCAAGCGGTTTCGTCTTGGAACAGATGCAATAAGACTGGTTGCATGAACGGGAACCAGACCAGCGGCAAGAAGATCAGCGTTTTCATCAGGGCGCCCGGCGCTTGAAAGTCGCTGGAGAGGCGTTCGACCACGCGGTCTTCGTAAAGCCGCAGTAGCGCGTTAAACCGGCGTTCTAAAAAATGCGAGAGGTCAGTCGGCAGCGGCTGCGCGTCGAGCGTCTTGGGATAGCGGGTTTGCAGGCCCGATTGAATGGATTGCAGTTTAACGGCTGCTGACTCGCCGTCATGGCGCAAGAGGTCAAGCGGTGATTCCGCCCAGTCGGACGACTTGGGGGTGAAGGTAAAGCGCCCGCCAATGAACGAAACCAGCCCCGACAGCGGATAAAACAGCGTCCGTAAGATGGGCCAATGGTCGATGCGTTGATAAAACACCCCGGCGCTGATGCGGCGGTTGACTGGTTCCAGCGAAAGCACGCGCTGGCGCACGGCGTTGAAATACGCCTCGGAAAAATGTTCGCTGGTTTGAATTTGAATGTACTCCAACGCCTGGTCGATGGTTTCGATGCGGTCGTCGATGGCGAATTGCCGCTGGATGCGCTGGATATTTTTCTCGAATTCCGACTTCAGGTTCTGCGCCTTGGCCCGCGCGATTTCTTCGGCGGAATGCACTCGCACCAGCCGCTGGTAGAGGTCGTTGAATTCAAAGCGGTCGGGATAGAGCGCCGAGGTCAGCCAGATGCGCCCTTTGCCGATGGGCGGCAGCCCGGCGCGTTCGCAGCCGTATTGAATGACGGAGAGCACTTCCTCTCGAATGGCGTCCAGCCCGGCTTTGCCGTCGAGTTGGTCGACTTTGTTGAGCACCATGTAGAGGTTCTCATGGCTTTGCGCGACGGTTTCGAGACGGTCGAGAAACTCATGGTCGGCGTACTTGCGCGGGCTGGTGATCCAGACGATGCCCTGTAGAAACGGCCCCAGCCTGCGCACTTCTTCGAGGTGGTCGTCGAAGCGGCTGTCGAAATCCGGGAAGTCGATCAACACCACGTTGCGCAATTCATCGCGCTGGTGCGAGGCGAATTCGATGCTGCCGCTCAAATCCGCATTGACGCGCTTGCGCAGATGTTCGAGGTCGTTTTGGTGGCAATAGGCGACGCAGGTCTTGGTGCCTTCGTCGATCAGGTCGGAGTCGATGGAGATGCGCGCCCCGGCGAGCAAGTTAATCATCGAGGTCTTGCCGACATCTTTGCCGCCTAACACGCCGTACAAAAACAGCATGTCGGCGCTCGACTCGCCGGTCTGATACGACAAGTTCACTTCTTCGCGTCCCGTCATTTCAGACAGGCGCGTATTGATGGCTGCCAGTTGGGCGCGAAGGGAATCAATCTTCATGTTTGTTTGCAACCGCCTTTAGGGCTTTGAAGACTGTGCTGGATTCATCCAGCGTAAATTGCTCCTGCACATCGCGTACCTGCCGCTGTGCTCGGCGCAATTCATCGCGAACCAATGTTTGCACTGATTGTTGGAAATTGCGTTTGATGGATTCAAATTTTCCAACCGGGAGATATTTCAACACGCTGGGCGTGATGAGAAAACTGCCGAATCCTGGAATGGTTGCGATATCCGCCAGCATGACGACTAAGATGACTCCGGCGGAAAGCGGGTCGTTTTTTAACGCATTTTTGAGTGAGTCTGTTTGCAAGGTCTCGCGGCATTGCGTTTCTAAATTAGATAACAACTCAGCCAATCGCTCTTTGCGTTTTTCTTTATTAAAGGCGTCCGTCGGTTTGAATTCCTGGGTGAGCGAGCCGAATTCGTCTTCGGCGAGAAGCGCGTTCCAGGCGTTTTGCATGGCTTCCGCGTGTTGATCGAGCCGGGCGTCGACGGCGTCGCACAGTTTGTCGAGATCGAATTGCAGCATGGATTCCAACGCGCTCTCGCGGTTGCCGCCGAACGCCAATTGAAAACTTCGGCTGAGCGAACCGGTTTTGGCTGTTCGTCTTACGAATTGAATGATATTGCTGAGCGCGAAACGCTTGAGGCCGAGGTGCTCCAACGTCGAGATGACCTCATCGTTCATAATACGCTTCAATGGGATCGGCTTTTGCGCGCGGATGGCGGTTTGTACGCTTTCGTCCATCTCGCGCTCGAGATGGTTGAGCCGCTGGAGTCGGGCGTGATTGCTTTTGAGGATGCTCGCCGCGTGTTTCGACGCCGCCCGCGCTCGTGGAGCGCAATCATTGTCCGGTTTTAGCCGAAACAGGCTTTCGCGCAATTCGCCAAAATCGCCTTGGTCAACAAAACGCTTGCCTTCTTTGATCTCGCTTAAAACGAATAGCCGTTCGGCCCCGAACAACGCCTGTACCTTGGCGATGTCTGGATGTTCGCGCTCCAGGCGGTCGCGCCCCCGGTTGTTGAGTACGCATAAGCGCTGCTGTTGCAGCGACGCAGCCAGTTCGGCGGGCTGGACGTAATCGCGATGAAAGAGGGTCTCTTCATCAATCAAAAAGATGACGGCGTCCAGCCATACCATCAACTCGATGGCGATGAGGTTCTCATCGCGGGCCAGCGTCGTATTAATATCGGGAAGGTCTAGCGCAGCCAGACGGCGCCAACGGTCATTGTCGGTTGAGGCCAGCGCGAGGCGAGCGATTGAACCTGTTGCGTGCGGCTCGCCGCTGGAGTTTAACGGTTCGCGTTCTAATTTTGGGAAAAGAAGTGCGCCTTGTTGGCTTTCGAGCGATTGCAGCCGACTGAGAAACTCGTTGTGCATTAAAGCAATCGGGCCGCAGGTGTTGTGGGCTTTCCAACTGGTTTCGCTGATTTCGGCCTCGGCGAAACTATTGAAGAGCGTCGATTTGCCTGTGCCGGTGCAGCCGATCAGCCCGACCAGGGCGGGGCGGTCAGCGCCCAACTGTGCGCGAAACGCCGTTGCCGCCGCCAGATTCAGCAGAACGTGGGCAGCAGTCTCGTCGAAAGAACGCTCCAGCAAGTGGTCAGCGTATTGTGCGATGGTCGCCAGCGCTTCGGCGGGTTTCATTTTGTAATTCGCCTGTCCCATTTTATCTTATGATAAACCGAGGGGAGGGCGAGGCTCCCGCCGAGCCGCGAGAATGAGAGATGTTATCGTTATTACGCGGCCCACCAGGAAGTTTGCTCTCCCCAAAATCTGTTATACCAAATCCCCCCGGCGCTTGCAGCGCCACCCCCCTTATTAAGAGGGGCTAGAGAGGATACTGAAGGCCCGCACCGAAGCGAACCGAGATGCGCCCAAACCTTCGCTACACAACACTAGCAGCATTCTATCGTAGAACGAATACGGTGCGCTGAAAGTTAAACTTTCACAAATCAGATGATTATTGAGTCTCATTCCAAACCAAACCATGTGAGGCGCCGAATCCCGGCGGCGTACAAGAGTCTTGCCTTGGAGAAAAGTAGGGGAACATGTAAACTTTGATATTAAAGTAATTCGCCCGTTTGAGGCGCGCATTTCCGCTGTCGGCAGTGCTGGAGCCAATGCGTCAAAGCGTTGGTGGGTTATTTGTAACTGTCGAACCAGACTGGACTTGAATACGAGACGTAGCCTTTGCGCATGGGAGGCGAGGCCCGAGTATGACGATACCAGCAATATCAATCAATGGTGAAGACCGCAGCAAAGAAACCGCTACGGTCTCTGTGTTCGATCATGGATTTTTGTACGGCGACGGCGTGTTTGAGGGAATTCGCATTTCCAAAGGCGTCATTTTTCGCGGCGAACGCCACATGAAGCGCCTGTTTCGTTCCGCCAAGGTGATTGACCTTGATCCCCGTTGGGCGCCGGAACAATTTCTGAACGAAATATCCCGATTGGCGCGCCATTGGAGCGAGACCAATCAGATTGATATTACCCAAACCGAAGACCCGCTCTATGTTCGCCTCATTATTAGCCGGGGCGACGGCGATTTGGGCATGGACCCGCGAAAATGCCCGACCTCGAAAATCATCGTTATCGTTGATCAAATAAAACTCTATCCCAAAGAGTATTATGAAGACGGCTTGATGTTGATTACTTCGGCGTTTCGGCGCAATACGGCGGATTCGACCCCGCCGCAAGTCAAATCGCTCAACTATTTAAATAACATCATGGCGAAGCTCGAGGCCAACCGCGCTGGCGCCGCCGAAGCCATCTTCTTGAACCACCAAAGCAATGTGGTCGAAGCGACAGCCGACAATCTGTTCATTATTCGTGAAGGGGTTGTCTATACGCCGCCGATCAGCGACGGCGCCCTGCCGGGCATCAATCGCGAGGTTGTGATTGAATTGGCGCCGAAAATTGGCCTTGAATGCAAAGAAACTCATATCACGTTGTATGATCTATATAGTGCGGATGAATGCCTGCTGACCGGCACCGCCGCGCGAGTGGTCCCTGTGACGACAATCGACGGGCGTTCGATCGGCGACGGATTGCCCGGCCCGGTCACCAAACGCATCATGGAAGCGTGCACCGAATTGTGTTGTACCGACGGCGTGAATGTGTTTTCTGAAGCGGCGGTATGATTGAAGGGTTTTGATGACTGATGATTTGTGAAATCTGTAAAAAAAAGCAGGCCAAACTGCATATTACCCAGGTCAAAGAAAACCAAAAACTGACCATACATATTTGCCATGATTGCGCGCAGGAAAACGGCGTCTCCGGCCCCTCGATTAACACCTCATTTTCTATCGAGTCGCACATGACCGGAGCGCCGCAACTGCATGAAGCCAGCGCTGAGCCGTCCCGCGACGAAAATTTGCACAAAACCTGCTCGCAATGCGGACTCTCATACAGCGCATTTAAAGAAAGCGGGCGCTTGGGCTGCTCCATGTGTTATGAGGTGTTTGCTGAACAACTCAAACCATTGCTGCAGAAAGTCCAAAAAGATTTTACCCATAAAGGCAAGGCGCCGCGCTCAGGCAATGAAGCCCTGACCTTGAAACGGACCATCTCCGACTTGCGTTTGCAATTGAAAGACGCGGTCAGGCAGGAACAGTTTGAACTCGCCGCCCAATTGCGCGATCAGATTCGCGGGATGGAAGGCGAGTTGTCGAATGCGCCGGAGTAATCCGCCGCCAAGGAGCCGTACCCTATATGACCGAACTTCCGAAGCGATATATAAATGAATGCGGGTGGTTGAAATCCGGCGACCCGGAAAACGACCTTGTCGTCAGTAGCCGCATTCGACTGGCGCGAAACATTGAAGGCCTGCCATTTTCGCAATGGGCGTCGTCTTCCGATCTGCGCCGTATTACCGAGCAATCGCTCAGCGCCATCCGCGCCAGCGAGGGCTTGGCGAATGCGGACGTTTTCCACATGGAAGAACTCGACGCCGTCGACCGCAGTTTTATGGCGGAACGCTATTTGATTAGCCGTGAATTCGCCAAAAGCGGCATCGAGCGCTTCGTGGCGGTGCATCCGCAAGAAACCGCCAGCGTGATGATTAATGAAGAAGACCATCTGCGCGTACAAGTGTTAATGGCCGGGTCAAATTTGCGCCGCGCGTGGGATTTCATCAGCCGTGTAGATTGTGAACTCGAACAGAATATCGAATTTTCGTTCTCGAATACATTTGGCTATTTGACCGCGTGCCCGACCAACCTCGGTACCGGCATTCGCTGTTCGGTGATGGTCCATTTGCCCGCGTTGGTGTTTTCGCGCAAAATCGAAAAAGTCTTGAACGCCGTGACCCAGATTGGGTTGACAGTGCGCGGTCTCGCAGGCGAAGGCAGCGAAATCAGCGGCAACTTGTTTCAAATTTCCAACCAATGGACGCTGGGGATTTCCGAAGAGGAAACGATTGAGAAGATCGAAAAAATCCTTCAGCAAATTCTTCAACAAGAGCGCTCCGAAGAAGCCGCGATGATCGACCGGGGACGCAATGAACTCGAAGACAAAGTGTGGCGCGCGTACGCCGCCTTGCGGTATGCGCGGGTGATGAACTCAAGCGAAGCGGTCGATCTGCTCTCGACGTTGCGGCTGGGGCGTTCGCTGGGCGTGTTGGATGCGCCGTCCATTGGAAGCATCAATGAAATGTTGATTTTAATGCGGCCCGCGCACCTGCAAAAACGCGCCGACCGCGTCTTGAAAACCAATGAGCGAGACGAATATCGCGCTGAGTACGTCCGTGATTGGATCGACGGAAACGTCCATTAGTTGAGAGAAATTTTACGCGGCCCTTTCGCGCCCCGCCCGTTTACAACGAATGGGGATACACTATACCGGAAATATCGACCTCGTTGGGTTTTGCGCGATGGATGCGCATTCGGCCCCTGATTAGGCGATTTATCATTCTTCCGAACACTGATTGAATAGTAAGTGAAAATGTAGGAACTGGTTCCGGCCGGACAGAGGAGAAGCCGATTATGATGTTTGACCGACTGACAGAGCGCGCCCGACTGGTGATGAAGCGCGCCAAAGAAGAAGCCGCCCGCATCGGCAGCAGCCACGCGTCGACCGAACATATTTTGCTTGGGTTGATTGCTGAAGGCGAAGGCGTCGCTGCCACCGCCATGCGCAATATGGGCCTCAATTTAGAATCGCTCCGTATGGAAATTTTGAAAAATATCAGCCGCGATGCAGGCGGCGGCGTGGCCGACAGCACCATCTCGCTTTCGCCCAGCGCCAAACGCGCCATCGAATTCGCCTACCAGGAAGCGCAGGCGTTCGGCGTGAACTTTATTGGCACCGAACACCTGTTGTTGGGTGTCATTCGCGAAAACGAAGGCCTTGCTGCCCGCGTTCTCGCCACCCACGGCATCGACCTCATCAAGGCGCGCAGCGAAATCCTGCGCCTGATGGGCGGCGGCCCGCAGCAAGAGACCGTCGCGGCTGGCAAAGGCGGCGGTGGCGGAGGCGGAAAAAGCAAGACGCCTGCGTTGGATGCGTTTGGGACGGACCTGACTGAACTGGCGCGTTTGGACAAACTCGACCCGGTCATCGGCCGTCAGGATGAAATCGAACGCGTCATTCAAATTCTTTGCCGACGCACCAAGAACAACCCTGTCCTCATCGGTGAAGCAGGCGTGGGTAAAACCGCCATCGCCGAAGGATTGGCCCAACAAATCGAAGGACGCACTGTGCCTGATTTGTTGCTAAACCGTCGTCTCATTACGCTTGATCTCGCAGGGCTTGTCGCTGGTACCAAATATCGCGGTCAGTTTGAAGAACGCCTCAAGGCAGTGCTCGAAGAAATTCGCCGTTCCAGCAACGTCATACTCTTCATTGATGAATTACACACGTTGGTTGGCGCCGGGGCCGCTGAAGGCTCCATGGACGCTTCCAATATGTTAAAGCCTGCTTTGGCGCGCGGCGAATTGCAGTGCATTGGCGCCACCACGCTGGAGGAATACCGCAAGTACATCGAAAAAGACAGCGCGTTGGAACGTCGCTTCCAAACCGTAATGGTGGACCCGCCCAATGTCGAACAAACCATTCGCATCCTCGAAGGTCTGCGCGATAAATACGAAGCCCATCATCGGGTTCGCTACACCGACGGCGCCATTGTCGCCGCCGCTGAAATGGCTGACCGCTATGTCGCCGACCGTTTTCTGCCCGACAAGGCGATTGACCTGATTGACGAAGCCGGGTCGCGGGCGCGATTGCAGGCAACCACGCGCCCCAAAGAACTGCGCGACATTGACGATGAAATTGAACAAATTATGAAAGAGATCGAGGCGGCGACGGTCGCCGAAGAGTTTGAGAAATGCCTCGAACTCAAGCGCAAACGCGAAGAGTTTCGCGACCGTCAGTCTGAACTCACCCGCCAGTGGGAAGAAGCCCGCTCGAAATCCGGTCAGGAAGCGATGGTCGGCGACGACGAAATTGCTTATGTCTTGTCGAAATGGACTGGCATTCCCATGATGCGGCTGGAAGAAAAAGAATCCGCGCGCATTTTGCGAATTGAAGAAGAACTTCACCTCAAAGTTGTTGGGCAAGACGAGGCGATCAAAACCATCGCCAAAGCCATTCGCCGCTCACGCGCGGGCTTGTCTAACGAAAAGCGCCCCATTGGTTCGTTTTTGTTCTTAGGGCCGACGGGTACAGGCAAAACCCACCTGGCAAAGTCGCTGGCGGAATTCATGTTCGGCACCGAAGACGCGCTGATTACCGTCGATATGTCGGAATATATGGAAAAATTTGCGGTTTCGCGTCTAGTAGGGGCGCCTCCGGGTTACATTGGACACGATGAAGGCGGGCAGTTGACCGAAAAGGTGCGCCGCAAGCCGTATTCGGTGATTTGTTTGGATGAAATTGAAAAAGCGCACCCGGATGTGTACAACATTCTGCTTCAAGTGCTTGAAGACGGGCGCTTGACCGACTCAACCGGGCATAAAGTTGATTTTCGCCATACCATCTTGATTATGACCTCAAATATCGGTTCTCAGGAAATCACCAACCGTATGACGTTGGGCTTTTCACAAAGCGAGTCCGACACCAATTACGCCGCCATGAAGGGCAAGGTCATGGGCGAGTTGAAAAAGACATTTCGGCCTGAATTTATCAACCGCGTTGATGAAGTGGTGGTGTTCCACGAATTAGAGCGCGATCATGTGATGCATATTTGCGACGTGATGATGAATGACGTCCAAGAGCGCCTCAAACAACTAGGGTTAAAGTTAGTGTTGACCGACGCCGCCAAGTCGTTCCTGGTTGACAAGGGCTTTGATAAATCGTATGGTGCACGACCGCTGAAACGCACAATTCAACGGTTCATTGAGGACCCGCTTTCTGAAGAGGTCCTGCGAGGCAAGTTCAAAAATAACGAGGAAATCTTGGTCGATTATAAAGATGGAGAAGAGGAACTCGAGTTTCGGGAAGCATCGCCCAAGGAGGAGCGCTCTGAACCAGCAGCGTTGTAGACGGCTTCTATTTGTATGCTTCTGTTTGTTTGGATTGGTTCCCGCTTCGTTCGCGCAGCCGGTCTCTGAGATTCGGATCGAAGGGGCCGCGTATACCAACGAGCAGGCCATTCGCGAAGTGATTACGTTGCGGGTAGGCGATGACCTATCGTCGCCCGCCGTACAATATCATATTCGTGATGACGTTCGCGCCATTTGGGCCTTAGATTATTATTCCAATGTCGAAACCTCCCCCGAGATGACGGATTCGGGGGTTTCGTTTGTCTATCGCGTTCAAGAAAAACCCCGCGTCACGCAATTGCTATTTGAAGGCAATGAGAAATTCAAAGAAAAACGCTTGAACAAAGAACTCGGCATGGACGTAAAGCCGCTGCTCTTTTTTGACGATTCCGTCGCGGAGCAATTCAAAGAAAAATTGTCGGCGTTTTACACCAAACAAGCGTTCCCAAACACGACCATCGAATGGCATCGCCAAGAGGGCGCCGAACCCAACACGGCCGTCATCGTCTTGACCATTGGTGAAGGCGAAAAAAAGCCCATCAAAAATATTCTCTTCCAGGGCAACACCGTTCTCAGCGAAAAGCAAATTAAAAAACGCATCGAGACTAAAGAGTCGTGGTGGATCATCATCAAGCACGAATACAACGAGGAGATCGTCAAAACCGACCTCTTGCGGATTGAGCGCTTCTATTGGGATTTCGGTTACCTTGACGCCAAGGCCGAAGCCGCCCCTGTCGAAGAAGTTGACGGCGGCTTGCAAATCACATTCATCATTGATGAGGGCGAGCCATACGTCTTAGGCGATATTTCCATTTCCGGCAACACGATTTTCTCGGATGAAGAGTTGCTCGCGAAGATTGAATCGCGCCCCGGCGACCGCTTTGAAGCGGGCAAGATTCAAGAAGAAGAAATTGAGATGCTCAATCTGTACCGCGAGCAGGGATACCTCGACGTTAGTGCGCCGATCTTGCCCGAACAGATTGTGAAAGATGACGTCAACAAGGTCGCGAACTTATACGTCCCCATTCGCGAAGCGCCGCGCAAATACTTAGGCAAGGTGGAGATTCAAGGCGTCATTACGCTCGATGACGCTACGGTCGCGCCGACCTTAGAAGGCGAATTCAAGACCAAAGACTACGTCATCCTGCGTGAGTTAGAACTCGAAGAAGGGGAACCGCTCGATTGGACGAAGGTGCTGGAAAGCGACCGCAATTTGGTCAACACCGGCTTCTTCCGCACGACGCCGTTTCCTCAGCGCGGGCAGTTGAACTTGTCGCCCGGCTTTAGCCGTGAAAAAACCAACGATCCCAACATCGAAAATTTGCTGTTGCGGTTAGAAGAAGAACAAACCGGTTCGTTCTCATTCGGAGGCGGCGTGAGCACGACCTACGGCCCCTCCGTATTTGCGACATTGGCCGAAGACAACCTGTTCGGCTACGGCGTTCGCGGTTCGATCACTGGAGAATACGGTCAATTCCGTTCGCGCTTAATCCTGAGTATATTTGAACCCTACCTGCTTGGCTCTGATATCAGCATGGACTGGGATATCTATTGGACGGACCGTAAAGGTTTTGGCGGGCGCAGTTTTGATGAAGAACGCATCGGGACGACCTTCCTGTTCAGTAAAGAAATGACGGATGAGTTTAGCCTGCTATTCGGCTTTAAAATTGAAGACACTGACTTGTCGCCTGAAAACGGCAGTCGGTTTGATCTCGATCCGCTGACGATTCCTGACGTGTTTAATCTGGGCAAAAACATGACGACCAGCATTACGCTGGGCGCATCGTATGATTCGCGTGATTTTCGTCAAGACCCGACCGACGGCATCTATGCGCGCAGCACCATTGAAGTTGCGGGCATCACCGACAACGAATTCATCAAAAACCGTAACGAATTTAACTACTATTACGAATTGTTTGATCGCCTCGTTTTAGCGACCTCAACCGAATGGGAATGGGGAATCGCTTACGGCGATCCGGGTTATATCCCATTGCAGGAGCGCTTTTTCATGGGCGGTTCGCGTTCGGTGCGCGGATTTGATGAAGGCGGCATCGGTTCCAATGAGCGCGTCTTCTATAAAGACCCAGTGCTGGGCAGTTTCCGTACGTACTTAGGCGGCGAAGCCTCGCACGTGACCAATTTTGAAGCCCGGTATAGCTTCAGCGAAGTGCTCCAAGGCGTTGCATTTTTCGACATGGGCACCGTCTGGTCTGAGATTGAAGACATCGACCCGACCGAATACCGGTTCAGCACAGGGCTTGGGTTGCGAATTAAGATTCCATTCGCCAACGCAATTATTCGTTTTGACTTCCCGTTTGTGCTGCGTAAATTCGATGAAGACGACACCGAACTCTTCCACTTCAGTTTCGGTCAAACCTTCTAACTCGGCAGCTGTTTCAGAACATAAATCGTATGGAATTTCGCAAGGGTGGGGAATTGACGTACGCCCGGTTACAATAAAAAAGTTTTGCACGGACTTTTGGAGGAACATTATGCAAACCAGAAACTCAATTTTGATAACGATTTTTGTTGTTTTTATGGCAAGCGCGTTATTTGCCGCTCCCATTGCGAATGCTCAGACGGTTAAGATCGGCGTGATTGACATGCTTGGCATCTTTGAAAAATCCGAAAAGATGCAAGCCATCACCCAAACCGTTCGGCAGACGGTCGATAATAAGCAAAAAGAATGGGAACAAAAGAAAAACGGTCTGGAAAAACAAATTCAAGATTTACAAGTCCAGCGAGATTTGATGCCCAAAGAATCGTATGACGCCAAAATGACCGAATTGCGCGCACAACATGCCCAGTTTATGGAGTGGTGGCGCGGTGAAGAAAAAACGCTGGAAGAATTAAAAGCAAATAGTCTGAAACCGTTTTTGCGCGAGTTGAAAGACATCGTGAAAAGCGTCGCCGTTGCACAAGGCTATATGTTGATTTTGAAAAAAGAAAACGTGTTGTACTCAGATGATACGCTTGATATTACCGAAGCAGTCATCACCCGCATGAACGCGAAAAATTAACGGCATTCCGCCGCTTGGGAGTCAGAGGCGTGTCGGCATTCACGTTGCAGGAGTTGGCGAAAGAACTGAACGAGCCGTTTGAAGGCGACGGCTCGATCGAGTTAAAAGGGGTAGCGGAAATCACATCCGCTAAAGAAGGCGAGCTATCGTTTGTCGCCAACCCAAAATACGTCTCTCAAATTCCCAACACCAACGCATCGGCGTTGATTGTCCCCAAAGACCTGGAGACGGAATTTCGTCCGTTGATCCGGTCGGTCAATCCGTATTTGTCTTTTACCAAAGCGCTTCATCTGTTCCATCAAGAACGGCGCCCGACTTCGGGCGGCGTCCACCCAACCAGTCAAATTTCTCCAACGGCGAAATTAGGGCGCGACGCGACCATCATGGCGCACGCAATCGTCGAAGACGACGTCGTCATTGGCGACCGCGTGGTGTTGTATCCCGGCGTGTTTGTCGGGCGCGGCGCCAAACTCGGCGATGACGTTACGCTGTATCCTCACGTCTCCGTCTATGAAGGATGCGAAATCCATAACCGGGTGATTTTACACGCCGGATGCCGCATCGGCGCCTCAGCGGTTGGCGGCGATGCGTCGTTGCCTCCCGTGGTCATTGGCAGCGACGTTGAGCTCGGCGCCAATGTTGTCGCGTCGGGCTTGCCCGGCAACCCAACCCGCATCGGCGACGGCGCCAAAATTGATAACTTAGTGCAAATCGGCGCGGGGACCGTCATCGGCCCGCATTGCATCATTGTCGCTCAAGTTTGTTTGGGCGATGGCGTAACGCTTGACGAGTATGTGACAATCGCCGGGCAAGTCGTGATTTCAAAAAACATCCATTTAGGGCCGCGTTCGCGCATTGGCGCACAGAGTGTTGTCACTGAAGACGTGCCCGCCGACGCTGATTATTGGGGCGCGCCGGCCCAACCGCATTCACAAGAGAAACGCCAAAAAGCCAATCTGGCGCGACTGCCGAAATTGTTTGAAAAACTGCGGCAGTTTGAAGACAAAATTTCAGGAACGTCGTAATTATGGTCGAGTATCAGAAAACAATCGCTGGCGAAGCCAGCATCAGCGGCGTCGGACTGCACACCGGGCAGGAGACGACGGTCACCTTTAAACCAGCGGAAGCCGATACCGGCGTCCGGTTTGTCCGGGCCGATTTGCCCGACCGCCCCGTGATTGAAGCGCGGGCCGACAAGGCCGTGTTGGAAGACTCGCTTTATCTGACCGCATTGGGACGCGGCGATATTCAAATTCAAACCGTCGAGCATGTCTTGGCGGCTGTTTCTGGCTTGGGAATCGACAACATTATTCTCGAACTTTCGTCGAGCGAGCCGCCGATTGTCGACGGCAGCGCCCAACCGTTTGTGAATGAAATTCTTAAAGTGGGCATTGTCACGCTTGACCGCCCCAAAAAATTCATCGAAGTCAAAGAACCGATTTGGCTATTTGAAAACGGTCTCGAACTGGCAATCATCCCGTCGCACCGTCTCGAAATTACCTACAAGATTGATTACGACCACCCTGCGGTCGGCATCCGCTCGGCTTCTTTCCTCATTACGGAAGATAATTTTGCGCAAAACATTGCGCCCGCGCGCACCTTTTGTTTCTTGAAAGATATTGACCAACTGCGCCAGGAAGGCAAGATCAAAGGCGGGAGCCTCGAAAACGCCATCGTAATTGGCGAACATGATTTTCTCAATGAAGAATTACGTTATGACGACGAAATTATCCGGCACAAAATTCTGGATGTGATCGGCGACTTGACATTGCTGGGCAGCCCGTTGAAAGGGCATGTCATCGCCGTCCGGTCGGGCCATGCGTTCAATATTCGCTTTGTGCAAAAGGTATTGGAAACATTGAATGGCTCTGCGACTAGCGGCCCGATGCAAATGCCGCTCACCTCGAATGACATCCGGCGCATTCTGCCGCACCGTTATCCGTTCTTGTTGATTGATCGCATTATCGAAATGGATTATACGGAGATGCGCTCCATCGCGATCAAAAATGTGACGGCGAATGAAGAATTTTTCTCGGGCCATTTTCCTCAAGACCCAATCATGCCGGGCGTTTTGTTGATTGAAGCGATGGCGCAGGCGGGTGGAGTCATGTTGCTTTCTCTTGATGAAAACCGGGGCAAAGTCGCTTACCTCGGCGGCGTGAACAACGCGAAAATGCGCCGTCCGGTTGTGCCGGGAGATCAACTCTTGATTGAAACGAGTATTACCAAATTGCGAAAGAATGCGGGCCGCGCCAAAAGCGTGATCCGCGTCGACGAGAAAATTGTTGCAGAATCGGAACTTCTGTTTTCTATTGTAGATGCACCGCCTCATTGGCCCTAAATAGAAAAAAAATAAAAGTGCAACATTCCTGGCGAAAAATATGGAAAATTCGATATAATAGGGCAGGATTACGATTTCTGCGTCCGATCCTCAAAAGAAAGTAGAGTGTTTCATGCCCTTGGTTTCTAACACTGCGGTCGTTCACCCGAAGGCGAAGATCGGCGATGACGTTGAAATTGGTCCCTACGCAATTATTGGCGAACATGTCGAAATAGGCGATGAATCTCAAATTGGCCCTCATGCTATGATTGAGGGTTGGACCAAACTTGGGAAGAATTGCCGAATTGGACACGGGGCTGTTGTCGGCTCAGAACCTCAAGATTTGAAATTTCGCGGTGGCGAGAGCTACGTCGAAATTGGCGATAACTCCGTCATTCGTGAATACGCTACCGTCAACCGAGGTACCTACGAAGGCGAAAAAACCATCGTAGGTAAAAACTGCTTTGTGATGTCGTATTGTCACATCGCGCATAATTGCGTCCTGCAAGACCGGGTGATTATGTCGAGTTACGCAGGGTTGGCGGGTCATATCGAGATTGAAGAAAACGCCATCATCGGCGGCTTGGTGGGCATTCACCAGTTCGTGCGCATCGGACGTTGTTCGATCATCGGCGGCGGCGCCGCTGTGCGTCAGGATGTCTTGCCATACACCAAGGGCGGCGGCAATCCCTGCAAATCGCGTGGGCTCAATTATGTTGGCCTCAAGCGGTTGAACTATTCGCCCGAACGCATTTCGACCCTCAAAAAAGCGTATCGAATTGTCTTTCGCTCGAACCTGACCGAGCAGACTGCGATCGCGCAGTTGGTTGATGAATTCGGCGACGCGCCGGAAGTGATGCACATGGTTAATTTTATGAATGCATCGAACCGGGGCCTTGCGCGGTTGTAGTCCACACAAAATAAAAATACGAACGCTGTTGAGGATGACTCAGCAGCGTTTTTTTATGTTTGGAATTCTGCCGGAGGTTCGGCTCGGCCGAAATGATGGCGGACGCCCTGCCAGATGCGTTGCGCGGCCTTGCCGTCGCCGTAGGGCGAGCGCTTTTGCGCGCGTTGTTGATAGGCCTCTTCATTGGTGAGTAATTCAAGCGCAGACGCAACGATTCGTTTGGGGTCGGCGCCGACCAACTCGGCGACCAGCCCGTCAACGCCTTCCGGCCGCTCGGTGGTTTCGCGCATAACGAGAACTGGCTTTCCTAATACCGGCGCTTCTTCTTGAATGCCGCCTGAATCCGTCAAAATCAATTTAGCCGCATTCATCAGCGTCGCCATTTCCGGGTAGGGAATCGCGTCGCGCAGCGTAACTCCAGGCGTCTCGCCGAGGATGCGTAGCGCCGCGTCGCGTACGATGGGGTTGGGGTGAACGGCGAACAGGATTTCGATATCGTTACGCTGATTGACGATTTCTTTCAAGGCGCCGCAAATGGCTTCCAGGTTTTCGCCCCAATTTTCGCGACGATGGCATGTGACGAGAATGAGAGTTTTCGACGCGTCAACCGACTTCAGCCACTCTTGCTTTTGCTGCCGGGTGCATTGTTGGGTGATTTGCAGCAACGAGTCGATGCCGGGGTTTCCGACCACGCAGATTGAAGCGGGGTCGATGCGTTCGTTCAATAAATTATCTTTGGCTTGCCGGGTCGGGGCAAAGTTGATATCGGCAAACGCACTAATCATGCGGCGGTTGCTTTCTTCGGGGAACGGCATGGATTTATTGTAGGTTCGCAGCCCGGCTTCGATGTGCGCCACGGGGATTTTTTGATAAAACGCCGCCAGCCCGGCGATCATGGCGGTGGTGGTGTCGCCCTGCACCAACACGACGCCGGGTTTTCGTTCGGAGAAGCGGTGCGATAGGCCCAGCCAGGCGTTCGCGACCAGCTGGGTCAGGTCGGGGCGCTCTTTCATCAAGTCGAGATCAAAGTCGGGAGTGATGCCGAAGGCGTTTAATACTTCATCTTGCAGATGGCGGTGTTGCGAAGTGACCGCGACTTCAACGTCGATGTCGGCGTCCTGGCGCGCTTCGAGAATCACCGGCGCGCATTTAATCGCTTCGGGGCGAGTGCCCAATACAAACGTCGCAAGAGGTTTTGTCGTCATGTCTCTTATACTGAAGTTGAAAATGTTTTTGACTATCACCGATTCAGACAAATCAAAAATTACAAGCCAAATTTGGCCTGGGTGTAACTGTGGGAGCGCCTGTGAAACAGGGCATAAAAGCCCGCACTGAAGCGAGTAGAGTTGTACCCAGGCCATACGCAACAAAACAATAATTATTGTTGAGGTCGTTTCAAGGTGAATTGACTGTATTGGCGGGACGGCGATCAGACAAGGCGAACGGTCAGGCTTCTCTGGGGCCATTGGCGACGGCGTCGAGGATTCCGTTCACAAAACGGTCTGATTCCGCGTCGCCGTAACACTTGGCGAGTTCGATGGCTTCGTCGATGACGACGCTCACGGGAGCGTCTTGCGCGAATTGTAATTCATACACGCCGAGCCGCAAAATATTTCGTTCGACCGGGCCCATGCGGTCAACGCGCCATCGTTGCGCCGCCGCTGAGATGGCTGCGTCAATTTCCGGCTGATGTTCGCGTACGCCTTTGGCGAGTTCGCGGGCGAACTGTTCGGTCGGAGGCGTAATCGAAAGTTTATCTTCGAGGCGCCACCAGTTGGGCCGCTGGGTCGGGGCCGATTCGATCCCGACGGCGGTTTGCAGGTCGCGGGCGTATAGCAGACGCAGCGCAAATTCACGCGCCAGGCGGCGCTGTCCGGCGTGGCTCATAATTGTTCGCAGAGGTTGGCCATCTCGACCGCCGTGACGGCGGCGTCGTAGCCTTTGTTGCCCATTTTGGTGCCGGCGCGTTCGACGGCTTGCTCAATGGTGTTGGTGGTGATGACGCCGAATGAGATGGGCACTTCGGTCTCGAGGCTGGTGACGGCCACGCCGCGCGATACTTCTCCCGCGACGTAATCGAAGTGGGGCGTTGAGCCGCGAATGACGGCTGCGAGCGCGATAATGGCGGCGTATTTTTTTGATTGCGCCATTTTTTTGACCGCCAATGGAATCTCGTAGGCGCCCGGCACGCGCACAATGGTGATGTCATCGTCTTTGACGCCGTGCCGCTTCAGCGCATCCAAGGCGCCGTCGAGCAAGGGTTCGGTGATGAAGCTATTGAACCGCGAAATAGCAATGCCGAATTTTTTGTTTTCGCTATGCAACTGGGCTTCTATGTAGTTCGCCATGTCTCTAGTCCTTCAAGAAGATGCCCCATTTTCTGGCGCTTGGTTTCTAGATAGTGCAGGTTATGTTCGTTTACGCCAACCCGCACGGGAATCTGTTCGGTAATTTCCAATCCATACGCCGACAAGCCGACGATCTTTTTGGGGTTATTGGTCATCAGGCGCATTTTTTTGATGCCCAGGTCAGCAAGAATTAACGAGCCGATTCCATAGTCGCGGTCGTCGGCCTTAAAGCCGAGGTGCAAGTTGGCTTCGACGGTGTCGAGGCCCTGATCTTGCAGCACGTAGGCTTTGAGTTTATTCACCAGCCCAATGCCGCGCCCTTCTTGCGGCATGTATAACATGACGCCGCGCCCCGCGTCGCGAATTTGCTCCATCGCAAAATGCAGCTGCTCACCGCAGTCGCATCGCATCGACCCCAGCACGTCGCCGGTCAAACACGCGCTATGTACGCGCACCAGGATCGGCTCTTCGTCAGATAAATCGCCCAGGGTGAGCGCGAGGTGTTCTTTTTGTTCAGGCATACTGAGATACAAATGCAACTGAAATTGCCCGTACTGCGTCGGCATTCGCGTCGACAGCACTTTGTCGATCAATTTGTCTGTGCGTCGACGGTAGGCGATCAAACTTTCAATGGTCACGATGGGCAGGTCATGCTTTTTCGCGAAGGTTTGTAAATCGGGCAGTCGCGCCATTGAGCCGTCTTCGTTCAAAATTTCACAAAGAACGCCGACTGGCTCGAATCCCGCTAGATTGAGTAAGTCAACCACCGCTTCCGTATGGCCGGAACGGCGCAACACCCCGCCTTTTTTAGCAATGAGCGGGAAGATGTGGCCTGGACGGGCGAAGTCATTGGCCTTTGCATTCGGGTCGGCGAGTTGGCGGATAGTTTCGGCCCGGTCGAAGGCGGAGATTCCAGTGGTCGTATTTTTGACCGCGTCCACGCTGACGGTGAAGTTGGTGTTATGCAGCGCGGTGTTTTTTTGCTCCATCAAATTTAATTCGAGTTGGTCGGCGCACTCTTGCGGCAACGATACGCACAGCAACCCCCGCGCTTCGGAGAGGATGAAATTCACCTGCTCCGGCGTGATGGTTTCGGCGGGCAATACTATATCGCCTTCGTTTTCGCGGTTTTCGTCATCGACGACAACCAACATCTGGCCTGATTTAAGCCGCTCGACGGCTTCTTCCGGCGTGACGATCATGCGTCTCGGTCCTTATCGGTTCAAAAATCCATTGTCTTTCAGTGTATCCATTGTCAGCCCACTTCCATAGGCTTTGTCTTGATTTGCAAGCAGGCGTTCGACATAGCGGGCCAGCATATCGACCTCTAAATGAATGCGGTCGCCTTCGCGTTTGGTGCTCAAATTGGTTTTTTCAATCGTAAACGGTACCAGGGCGACGCCAGCGCGATCTTCTTCTACAAAGGTGACTGTTAAACTGGCTCCATCAATGGTAATAGAGCCTTTTTCGGCAATATAACGGGACAAATCAGCCGGGAAACTGAAAATCAGGTTCCAAAAGTCGCCTTCGGGCGTGAGAGAAATGATGCGCCCTACGCCGTCGACATGGCCTGAAACAATATGTCCGCCCATGCGGTCTGTGGGGCGCAACGCTGGTTCCAGGTTGACGATGGCGCCTGTCTGAATGTCTTTGAACGTGGTCCGGTTGAGGGTTTCGCTGGAGAGGTCGGCTTCAAACGAACCGTTCTCAATTTTTGCCGCTGTCAGGCAAACGCCGTTGCTGGCGATGCTGTCGCCCAACTGTGCGTCCTGGCAAATCAGCGGCGCATGAATGCGGATGCGCGCTGTTGAATCCAGCGGCGTGAGCGACTCGATGCGTCCAAGTTCTTGAATAATCCCCGTAAACATTTTTCGTGTGATACCTATTCAACTTTTTCTAAAAAATCTTTACTTTTTCTGTACGAACCGCTGAGCCGTTCCGGCGCGCTGGCCCTTGAATAAATAAATAACATTTTTCGTGTGACTCTTAGTGTAGGTTGTAAGATTGAGATTCCATTATCTGTACGAACCGCTGAGCCGTTCCGGCGCGCTGATCCTTGAATAATTAAGTAACTTTTTTCGTGTGATGCCTATTCGACTTTTTCTAAAAAATCTTTCTTTTTCTGTATCTATCGCTGAGCCGATCCGGCGCACTGGTCTTCTAGTGAAAACAACGTAACAAGTAGGGTGGCGTTGAGCGAAGCGAAACCCACCAATGAAAACGAACCAATAATGCAATGGTGGAATTCATTTTATTCATTCCATCCTACATTCGGTTGCGTATACAACCTTATGGCAACTGGCGGCGCAACACGCCTTGCAACAGCGCATCGTCGCCGAGAATTTGCCAATGGGCGTGTTCCATCGGTTGCGCCTCTTTCATTGTAGCCGCGCCTTGTCCCATAAAAAACGAGGGAGCGCCGCTTCCACCAATTAATTTCGGCGCAATGTAGATGTGCGCTTCGTTGACCAACTGCGCTTCCAAAAATGCCGTATGAATGCGCGGCCCGCCTTCGATCCATAAACTTTGTACGTTGTCCGCAGCCAAGGCACCCAGAACAGCGGGCAAGTCCAGCATGTGTTGTTTGCATGGGACTGGCGATACGCGGATATCCAACTGATGAAGGTTTTCGATTTTTTCTGTCGGGACGCCCTCGCTGCAAAATACCCAGACGGGTGATTGGTCGCGGGTTTCAATTAATTTCGATGAAAGTGGAATCTCAAGATTAGGGTCAAGGACAACGCGCAACGGCTGATGGAATTCGTCCGGCCCTAATGATTCAGGACGCGCCGTCATCGTCGGGTCGTCGGCAAGGATGGTGCCGATCCCAGCGAGGATGGCGTCGACTTCCGACCTGGATTGGTGAACGTGAGCGCGGGCGGCTTCACTGGTGATCCATTTTGAATCGCCGCTTGCAGTCGCGCATTTTCCATCCAGCGAGACGGCGCTTTTTAAAATCGTCCAAGGCCAGCCGCGTTCGTGAAAGTGCATGAAAAATCGGTTTTCAAATCGCGCTTCGTCTTCCAGAACGCCGACCGAGACCTCAACGCCGCGTTCGCGCAGCAACGCAACGCCTTGACCGCGTACTTCATCGAATGGGTCTAGCGTCGCCGCGACCACGCGGGCGATTCCCGCTTCGAGAACCGCGTCCGTACAGGGCGGGGTTCGTCCGTGGTGGCAGCAAGGTTCGAGGTTGACGTAGAGAGTTGCGCCGCGCGGGTCTTCGCTGCATTGAGCGAGCGCTTCGCGTTCGGCATGGGGGCGCCCCGCTTGATGATGATAGCCTTCGCCGATGATGCGAAGCGGTTGGCCCGGGTCTTGAGACGGTTGGGCGATCACGCAGCCGACGCGTGGATTGGGCGCGGTTAGATAGCGCCCTTGATGGGCGAGTTGAAGTGCGCGGCGCATGAGCCGCGCATCAAGGGAATCTTGGGTTGAGGTCAATGAGAGAGTTGGCCGAACGTAAACTGTCCTGTTTCTTCGGCGAAATCAATCACGTCTCCCAAAATGAAGGAGAACTTACGTCCGTCGCGCACTTCGACCACCAAGGGGCCGTCGTAGCGTTGCAGCCCTTGGAACACGACGTTCCAGGGCACGTTCCCTTGCCCCGGCGGCAGGTGTTCATCGACGGTGCCCCGGTTGTCGCTGGCGTGGACGGAGAAGATTTTTTCGCCAAAGTTATCAAGCGCGTTGGTTAGATGACCGCCAACATACGCATGGCCGATATCGAGGCACATGCCGACATTGGGGATCCCCAACTCAGCCAATTTGTCATACATTTCGATTGGGTTGCAGCCGAAAAACGGTTCCGGGAAATTTTCGATGGCAATCTTGATGTCGCGGTCTTCGGCATAGCCGCTGATTTCGCGCAGAGTTTCATTGAGCGACGGCCAGCGTTCATCGCTCTCGGTGTGGTCGCTTTCAATGCTGGCGGGGTGGAACGTGATGATGTTGGCGCCCATCAGCATGGCGGCGTCCAGTGCGCGTTGGCAGGCCAATACGGTTTCTCCGCGCTCGGTTTCATTGGGCGCAGAAAGATCGCCGATGGCGCTGGGCGCGTGCATGGAAATGTGACGAAACCCGAGTTCGCGCAACTCCATGCCAGCCTGTTGCACCTTTTCAGGGTTGTTGATATCCAGATGACGCGGCGTACAAAAAATTTCGACTGCGTCAATCCCATGTGATTGCAACGTGGTGAGTTCCGACAAAAATGAGCCGGGCAACCACGTATATGAAGAGATCGAAAGTATCATAAATTACCTCATCCCTTGTTCCGAAAGCCAAACGAACCACACTTCGCTACAATGTTAACTTGAAGTATTATTAGCCGCCGTCGCCTGTCAACCCCAACTCATGCGTTCCTCGAACGATTCTGTTGGTTTTGGCTTGATCGACGGTCTAATAACGCACCGTTGATATCAGTATATCATCGAGTTTGAAAAATGAGTGTATTTTCCATGAGTATTGTACGACTTTTTGTTACGCTTAAGGTTCCCGGCAACACCGCCCGCAGCGCATTGTCGGCGCTGCAGCGCCGTATGGGCTATGGCAAACTTTCTGAACTGGGCTGCTCCGATTTCTGGGAACTGGATTTCCCTAATTTGTCCGTCGATGAAGCCCGCCAAACAGTGGAGCGCCTTGCGCAAAAAACGGCGTTTTTTGTGAACCCCAACAAACATCGTTGGGCGGTCCAATGTGCGGACGCACCCGGCAATGACGTCATTCAGCCCCAAGGCGATGCGCAAGTTTCGGTGTTGGTTTGCGACCGTGAAGACGGACGCGCCGAAGCAGTGTTGGAAGCGTTGATGAAGCGCGACGCGCCCGAACGCCCTGCGCGGTTAACCCGCGGCGTATGGTGGGACTTGCGCTTTGACGGCGCATCCGACGATGAAATCAAAAAGATGACGGAAGAAATGGCGGTTGCGTCCACTCGTCAAACCGGGTTGTTCGCCAACCCGCATTATCAAACCCACCGGTTGTTTTTTGCGTGAACGGGCCGCTATCTTTAACCTCTTCGCTGCCTGACGGCGTACAAATTCGCGCAATCGAGGCGGATGAATTCCATCTCGTTCTGGATTGCCTGGAGACGGCGTTTCCTGACGTGCGGCGCGGTTTCTTCCATGCCATCACCCTGAACGATCCTGCGTATCAATCGGCATTCAGCCTTGCCGTCGAACACGACGGGCGGGTGCTCTCTTACTTGCAAATCTTTGACCGCACCCTGCGCCTGAATGGCGAGGCGGTGCGCTTCGGTGGAATCGGCAGCGTGGGTACGCGGCCCGACTGCCGGGGGCGCGGATATTCGCAAGCGTTGCTGAAACGCGCCATTGAGGTCATGCAGCAATATGAAATGCGAGGCTCGATTTTATTTACCCAAATCCAACCGTTTTATGAAAAATTAGGCTGGAAAACGGTTGTTCAAACCGAATATGAAATTTCTGTGAAAAACGTATCTTCGCTTGGCGCAATGAGAAAAACTGTTCGGCCCATGCGCGATTCAGATAGACAAGCGATAGAGATGATTTATCAAGATCGTTTGGCGGATTTGAAGAACGGATGCGAGCGCAGCGCCGAATTTTGGGCGGCGCGTCCGACCTGGATGAACCATCCCTGTTTCGTATTGCCTTCGGACGACGGCGGCGTTGATGCGTACTTTTGGTGTTCGCAATACAACCCCAAAATACCGCTGCTAGGAATTTCAGAATACGGGTATCGAAAAGATGATCCTGCAGTTCTGTCCGCCTTGCTCAGCGCGATGGCAAAAAAAGCGCGGGATATGAACTGCGAAGCGGTGCGCGGGCCGTTTCGCCAGGACGCGAAACTTTTTTCATTCATCGAGTCGAACCGCCTAAAAGCAACGCCGTGGGAAAACGACTATTTGATGTGGAGAGATTTAAATCAATCCGGCTTAGAAGAAACAATACAGCAAGCCGCCGCGAGCGGGCATTTTTTATTTTGGCCGACAGACGCGTTTTAAATAGTTTTCTCTTTGCGATTGAGTGAAATGGTTTTAAAATTGGTTCTTCCGTAAATTGGATACTTTTTTTATAAATTGAATTGAGATTTTGCTGCATGTGGCATGGGTACAACTCTGCTCGAACTCTGCTCGCTTCAGTGCGGGCTTTCAGGCCCTTATGCACAGGCGCTCCCAGAGTTACACCCATGCCTGGTTTGGTTTGTCAATTATTGATACGCCGGAATACGTTTTCGGAATCAAAATCATGA